>JAZNQJ010000145.1:0-22495 GCA_045590115.1 Alistipes sp.
TAGCAAAGCTACCACTTGCATCTGTCGAGGTGCCGACTGTTGTACCATCGACAACAACTGCTGCTCCGATGATAGGAGAGCCGGTTGCGTCCTTAACGGTACCCTTCACTTGTTGAGCAAATGCCGAAACACTGCTCACGCAAATGATCGCAATGATCAAAGCGATTCTGTGAGTCAAGTTTTTCATAGGCTTAAAATGTTAGTTAGTTGTATTGTGTGTTTGAGTTGTTGGTCTTAGGCTAATAACCAGGCGTTTTTCAGCCTTAAAATCTTTGATTTTTGTACTATAAAGTTATAACAAATCTTTTGGAACTGCAAAATTTTTCTATCCAAAAAACTGTTGTTTTTAGACATAACAAAGATGGGTAAAATTGCTATGACGTTGATTATCAACGATTAACGCACATATACACATGCGCAATAAAGTGGACAGAAAGTTACTGTTATTTTTATAACTAAAGAGCGAGTAATTGTGCGACCATTCGCCTTAGTAAAAAAGTGGATGAATGGGGAGTGTACAAAATGGGTATACGGCTAATATTAAGCACTTTAGCCACTTATAATAAATCTACAAAAAGTGGATTATGGGAATCAATTTTGGGGTTATTTATATGGATTAGCTTGCGATTTTCAACAAGAAAGGGCCGCTCAACGTCTTGTTGAGCGACCCTTCAATAATTTACTACCAAATCTACTCTATTAGTGAGAGTGATTGTGACCATGATCGTGCTTATGGTTGTGGTCGTGACCCTCGCAACATCCGTCATCACACTTCTTAGCCTCTGCCTTATGGTCGTGATTCTCGCAGCACTTACCAGCGCACTCGCCCTGAGGCTGAGCGTTAATCTTTACCTTACTGAATGCCTTAACGAGTGTCTCATCGTTTGTCTTCGTAGGGTCAAAAGTCACTGTAACTGTCTTAGCATCAACATCTACCTGAACATCCTTAACACCCTTCTCGTAAGGAATAGTGTCGTTTACCTTCTTAGCGCAACCAGCGCAGTCAATGTCGGTCATAAATACAGTAGTGGTAGTAGCCTTCTTGCCACCCTTCTTAGGCTGCTGAGCCTCGGCATAGCCGATACCTACAAGTGCCACAAGGCACATCAAAATAATCTTCTTCATACTTAGTATTGTTTTATAAGTTAACGTTTTAGTTGGTTGTTTATTGTTTATTGGTGCCAAGCCACGTTATTAGCACCACTATATTTTTGTTGTCAGAATGGCGGCAGCTGTGAGGCTGGTCGAAATTGAACCGGATGGGGACATACTTGAGGTATTTCCCCATTCGGGGCAATGAGCCAGACGCCGCAGATGCCCCATTATCACGACAAAGAACCTATTTTGTTGTCAGAAGGCATTAGATACAACGCTCGGCGAATTTCATAGCGATGGGCTGTACTTAAACGTACTGCCCATTGCTACTGATAATTCGTTAGCGGCAGTAGATGATGCCTTATCACAACAAAATTAATAGATGTGAAGGCGAATACCTATGTAACCCTTAACGCCTGTAAGTGGTCCCCACACCATCGACGAGTTAAAGCCTGGAGCGTAAGGTGCATCGGTACCTACGATAGGCTTTGGCTGCTTGTAGTTAGCAATATTCTCGCAACCTGCGTAGATGGTAAGGTTACTAATCTTGTAGCTCACCTGCGCAAAGAACATAGGGTAGATGGGCGAAAGCTCTGGGTTGTTAATCGCCTTATCTATATCGCCATTAAGCTCAGGGAGTCGCATAGGGCCATTGAGCTGCGCTGTAACGTCGAATATCCAGCGACGTACGGCATATTGAATGTTGATAAGTCCCTTAAAGCGAGAGGTCAACGGACGTTCCACAAGGTAGCTCTTGTCATCACGCTCAAGGGTCATCTTTGCGTTGGTATAGCGGAATGTAGCAAAGAGGTCGAAGCCCTTGAATGGAGTCCAATTGAAGTCAATCTGGTAGTTGTCGGTAAACGACTTGCCATTGCTATTATATATAAGTGTGGTGTTATCGGCTGTCTCCTGGTCGAATACCATGGTGTTGAAGAACTGCGTGCGGAAGTAGTCGAAGCTGATTGTCGCCTGGTCATCGTTAGCAAGGCGGAAGGTCTGCGAGAGGCTACCACCAAACGTTGCTGCTGCCTCCATATCATCGGTAAGGCCGTTGAACTTGATATCACGTGATGTGGTCATCATCCAGATATTGTCGGTGATAAGGTTCTGACGGCGGTATCCCATACCTGCCGAAGCACGCAGCGTGGTACGGGGAGTGATGCTCCAGCGGATATGCGAGCGAGGAGTTACGAGGAACTGCCCCTTGTTAGCACCATCGTAGTAATAGTCGCCACTGATTTTTGAGTAGTCGCCACGAAGACCTACAACCAATGAGAACTTCTCCTCGATCTGATAGGTATACTCGGCAAATAGGCCTGGCTCAATAAGCATTGAGTTGCCATTAAATGCCCAGCTCTTGGCTGGCTTATCACCCTCCACACGCTGCTGGAGGTAGTCATTATTCATAGCACGGAGGTAGAACGATGCACCTGCATTTAGCGACGAACGCTCGGTGAAGTAGTGAGCATAGGTGGCATTGAAGCGTGTGGTGTTCTCAACAACATCTACGGTATTGATACCGAAGTATGAGTCAGTAAGGTAGTTATCGTAGTCGAGAATCATCGCAAAGTTGTTCTGCACAGCGTCGTTAGGGTCACCCGTAAAGGTGCGCTCAGGGCCGATTGGGAGTCCGAGCTTAGCATATGCATTGATATTGCGGTTGTGGATGTTTGAGCCGTAGGGGGTGGTCAGCGGATTTGAAATCATCTCCTCGTAAAGGCCCTTCTTATAGTCGTGGGCACCACCCAAGCGGTTCTCCTGGAGGTATTTCCAGCCCCAACGTAACTGCACACCCTTTTCGGTCTGCCACAACCACTTGTTAGCCACGTTAATCTGGTGTGACTTAGGCATATCCACAAAGCCATCGCCATTGTCATCGTGCGACATAGGGTGCATCGAACCATGTGCCATAATTACGGTCGAGAGGCTCTTATCCTTGGTCAAAGGAATAGCCGACGAGAGGTTAATCTCGGGGCGAAGCTCCGAGTCGAAGTATAGGTTAAGGAACAAACGCTCATCATCAGTAGGCTTGCGATGCTCAAGGTTAATCTGTCCTGTGATAGCCTCATGGCCAGCTGTTACTGAGGCCACACCCTTAGATACCTGGATAGAGTTAAGCCACATACCAGGGGTGTAGCTGAGTCCATAGGCAGCACCAGCACCCTGCATGATAGGGCGGTTCTCATCGAGAATCTGTGTGTAGGTACCCGCCAAGCCGAGCATCTTAATCTGTCGTGCGCCCGAGATAGCGTCGCTATAACCTACGGTTACAGATGCTGAGTTCTCGAATGATTCTGCCAACGAGCAGCATGCCATCTTACAAAGACCTGCAAATGATATCTGCTCCTGGCGTGTGATACCGCTTGTCTTGGCATAGTTGCCACGCTGTGCGCTCTCGATGACCACAGCTTCGATATCTACAGCCGAAGGCTTAAGCTTGATAGTAATGGTATTCTGGTCGCGGTCAGCAAGCTCCTGCTCCCAGAGATCGTAACCGAGATAGTCTACAACAAGGGTATCAAAGCCATGTACACGCTTGAGCGTGAAGCTACCATCTGCTGATGTTGTAGCACCTGCTGTAGTATTCTTCCAATAGAGCGATGCTCCGATAAGTGGCTCAGAGGTGTTGGCATCAACGACCTTACCTGTGAGCTTCTGTGCCGATGCCACGAAAGGCAGGCACAAGATTGCCAAAAATATAATGATTGATCTCTTCATAATCTCCCTAAATATTTGTTATACGCCTCGTTATGAGGCTACTATTGGCCCTAAAAGAGTGTAGAGCCGAACACTTGCTTTCGTAGAATTAAGCAAGTGCGGGAGGGGCACGTAGCGACTCGTGCGATATGAATGCCGCAACAAGCGGCCTATGTTCATCGCCACCATAGGGCGAGGTATTTACAGGCAGAACATCATCAAACTCATCCACTACAACACTAAGCACCGCAGGCATGAGTATAAGCATAAGGCTCTGGCCAGCACGTGAATCAAAGCGCTGTGTAGAAGCGATATAGTCGGTGTGATTCTCACCCAATAGGTGGTGGGTATGGTTGCAACAGTTGGCCTCAAAGGTTAGGCCGTCGCAGCAACACTCCTCCTCAGAGTTGTGATGATGGTGAGTGGTATGGTCGTGATGATGGTGATGATGGTGGTCACAGAGGATTACAGATAGCGATGAGCCTATGGTAGCAATCGCATAAATAGCTACCAACAGCGTCGCAAATATGGTGTTCTTAACCCTCATTCCACTCTTCAGTTTACTCAAGCAATCCGCACTCAGCGAGCTTATCGATCCATCGTGCAGCATCACGCTCGGCAATCTGGTCGTCGATGCCATAATGCTCGGCGAGTAGCTCTGCAACACGATTTAGGTCAAACTCCTTACCCTCGACCGAGCGCCATAGGTAGAGTGCGCTATCGTTCAGAGAGATGATACGTGTAAGGTCGCTTCCCAAACGGCCCTGCATGATAACAACATGCTCGCCAGCCATTTCGCGCACCTTGAATTGCTCCTTTATCTTCATCTATATATCAATAAATACGGCGCAAAGGTAATAAAAATTCTGAAACATCACTACTTTTTTACCATATTTAGCATCATAAGATGCTCATGCCACAATATTCATCAACAACTATTACAACTATTACCCCGTGAAGTGAAGCAAAGTAAATTGTTTTTCATATCTTTGTAGGGTGAATCAGGCCAACGAACATAAGCAGGCACTCTGCGTAGATGAGATTTTAGAGAGGTGGTGGGGATATAAATCCTTCCGCCCGATGCAGCGTGAGATTATCGAATCGCTACTCTCGGGGCGTGACACCTTAGCACTGATGCCTACGGGAGGTGGCAAGTCGCTGACATTTCAGGTGCCAGCACTCGCCGTAGAGGGGCTAACGATTGTCATAACACCGCTTATAGCACTGATGAAAGATCAGGTGGACAGCCTGCGCAAGCGTGGAATATCGGCAGTGGCCGTACACTCAGGTATGGATGCTCACCGCATTGAGCTGGCATTGGACAACTGCACGTTTGGCGATGTTAAGCTACTCTATCTATCGCCCGAGCGTTTGGCTACCGACGCCTTCCGACTACGCCTTAAGCGCATGAATATCAGCCATGTAGTAGTTGATGAGGCACACTGTATCTCGCAGTGGGGCTACGACTTTAGACCCTCGTACCTGAATATTGCCCAGATTCGTGACATCGTTCCCAACGCCACATTCTTAGCCCTTACGGCATCGGCCACCGAGGTAGTGGCCAAGGATATCATGCGACACCTACGCTTCGGTGAGGAGCATGTGCTAATGGCGAGCTTTGCACGCCCAAACCTATCGTACGTCGTACGCAAGGATGGCAACAAATATGAGCAGTTGATGCGTGTGCTACGTGGTGTCGAAGGATCGGGAATTGTATACGCC
Organism: Alistipes sp.; assembly: GCA_045590115.1. Taxonomy (GTDB): domain Bacteria; phylum Bacteroidota; class Bacteroidia; order Bacteroidales; family Rikenellaceae; genus Alistipes. The sequence goes on from JAZNQJ010000145.1 coordinate 5,518, forward strand.
TCGACACGTGAGCGCTGCGAGGAGCTGGCCGCAGCACTTGTTAAGGATGGTATAAGTGCCACGTTCTACCACGCCGGACTCCCCGTTGTTGAGCGCTCGATACGTCAGGACGAGTGGCAGACAAACAAGATTCGTGTGATGGTGGCAACCAACGCCTTTGGCATGGGTATAGACAAGGGCGACGTGAGGTTTGTAATCCACTACTCGATGTGCGACACGCTGGAGGCATACTACCAGGAGGCTGGACGTGCAGGTCGTGATGGTAAGCGTAGCTATGCAATGCTCCTTTACGACGACAACGATTTATCGTTACGTCGCAGAATCCTCGAGTCGGAATTTCCTCCTATCGAGGAGGTTAAGCATATCTACGAGCGCATAGCCAACTATCTGCAGATTCCCATTGGCGATGCTTGTGGAGCGTCGTTCGCCTTTAACATCCACGACTTCTGCCTTCGTGAGCGCATATTCATCAACCGAGTGCGTAGTGCCATAGCCCTGCTTGAGCAGAATGGCTACCTAACACTTACAGATGAGCATGACGACCCTGCGAAGATGATGTTTGAGTGTAGTCGTGATGCGCTCTACGGCGTGCATGCCGGAGGTAACGATATGGATATCATGCTACGCACCATACTGCGTAAGTACGACGGACTATTCTCACGTTTCCGCTCCATTAACGAGCTTGAGATAGCCGCCGAGTCGGGACTTAAGCCCGAGCGGGTTCACGAACTTATGAAGGTGCTATGGCGAATGAGAGTTATACGCTATATACCCGCCAACCACTCGCCACTGATATACTACAATACTGAACGTCTACCAACCAAGGATATATACATAGCCCCCGAGACCTACCAGCTACGCCGAAAGCTAATCCTTGAGCGTTATAACAATATGATTCAATATGTTACAAACGTCGATGAGTGTCGTAGTCAGATTATTGAGCGCTACTTTGGCGACAAGGATGCCAAGCCATGTGGAGTGTGCGACGTATGCCTACGCAAGCGACATACAAAGCGTGATAGCGAACACCTCGAGAGAGGGGTATTGGAGCTGCTTAGTAACGAAGATCTCGACATCAAGGAGCTGGATGCAAGGCTCGGTGTTGACTCCGAAATTCTCGTTAAGATCATCGACAAAATGGTTGAGGATGACAAAATTTATATGACTAAGTACGGCAAACTAAAAATAAATGGCTAACTTTGCACCTTGACTTAATGTCAAGATAGGAACAAACTGAGCTAATGATATTTCAACCAACCATAGATAACGACACAGTAGCGGCGATGGGTGCGGCACGCTTCGATGGTCGTATAGTCATTGTCGATAGCGAGGCGCTTGTCGACACAGCGTGCAGCGACCTTGAGCGTTACACAATGATTGGTTTTGACACCGAGACACGTCCCTCGTTTCGTGCTGGCGTTAGCTACAAAGTATCTCTACTACAGCTATCTACACCCACAACATGCTATCTCTTCCGCCTCTGCCGTATACGTCTGAGCAACCGTATACTCAAGCTACTCGGCTCTAAGCGAATACTCAAGGTGGGTGCAGACGTAGGTGGTGACATACGCTCGCTACATGCGCTACGTGACTTCAAGGCTGATGGCTTCATAGATCTTCAGAACGAGGTCTCACGCTGGGGTATCGAGGAGCGTAGCCTACGCAAACTCTCGGCCATAGTGCTTGGCCAGCGAGTATCTAAGGCTCAGAGGCTTAGCAATTGGGAGGCTGGGAAGCTCACCGAGCAACAGTGTGACTATGCAGCAACGGATGCGTGGGTATGTCTTAAGATTCTCGATGGTCTGCAGAGCGTGAAGCCCCAAGTAGATGGCAAGCTCAACATCCTGTCGTTTGCACAGCAGGCCGAGCAACCACCCAAAAAGCGTCACCACACATGGCGCAACCGCAAGCCCAAGGGCGAGAACAACACAACGATAAATGCTAAAAAAGAGTAATATACATGAAGCAGAGAATAGCATCGGTACATCTACGTCGTGGTAAGGAGGAGTCACTACTCCGCCGCCACCCCTGGGTATTCTCAGGTGCCATTGAGCGCATCACAGAGGGTAGCAGCCCGCTTGCCGAGGGCGATATTGTTGATGTGATAACCAAGCAAGGAGAGTTTATCGCACGTGGCCATTACCAGATAGGCTCTATCGCTGTGCGTGTATTAACCTTTGAAGATGAGGAGATTACACCCGAATGGTGGAACGAGCGCATAGCCAATGCACGCAAGCTACGTGAGGCTATGGGCCTCATAGATAACCACACTACTACATGCTACCGCCTGGTGCATGGCGAGGGCGACCTGCTTCCAGGCCTTGTTGTCGATGTCTATGAGCGTACCGCCGTTGTACAGTGCCACTCTGTGGGTATGTATCTCTCACGCCAGAGCATTGCCGAGGCTATACGTGTGGCCTATGGCGAGGCTATCGAGGCTATCTACGACAAAAGCTCGCAGACACTACCCTTCAAGGCCGACCTTGGAGCTATTGATGGATACCTCTGGGGACGTAGCGCCGAGCCTAATGCCGTAGTGTTGGAAAATGGGCTAAAGTTTAAGGTCAATTGGGAGGAGGGACAGAAGACAGGTTTCTTCATCGACCAACGTGTCAATCGTGACCTTGTACGCCAATACTCCAAGGGACGTAAAGTACTGAACACCTTCTGCTACACAGGAGGTTTCTCTGTAGCGGCACTTGCGGGTGGCGCACGTGAGGTGGTATCTATCGACCTCTCGGAGCGTGCCGTAAAGCTTGCCGATGAGAACGTACGTCTCAACTTTGGCAATGAGGCCAACCACGAGGCTATTGCCTGCAATGCCGTAGAGTATCTCAAGGGCATAGATGACAGCTACGACCTTATAATCCTTGACCCTCCAGCCTTTGCCAAGCACCACAAGGTGTTGGGTAATGCACTACAGGGTTACAAGAAGATTAATGCTCGTGCGCTGCAGAAGATACGCCCAGGTGGTATACTATTTACCTTCTCATGCTCACAGGCCGTAAGCCGAGAGCTTTTCCGCACAACGATATTTACTGCCGCAGCAATCGCCGGACGTAAGGTGCGCATCATTGGTCAGCTGACACAGCCTGCCGACCACCCTATCAACATCTACCACCCTGAGGGTGAATATCTTAAGGGATTAGTGGTATACGTAGAGTAACTAACAGACAAAATCATAGAGAGAATGAGAAAGTTTATAACATCCCTTGCTACACTCTGTCTACTTGTAGGCTGTGCTGGCGATAAGGGAAAGATTGAGATTAAGGAGAGTGATGCTCCTATGCTTGCCGTAGAGAAGAGCGCAGAGCTTGCCACTAAGGTTATGGAGGCTAAGAGCTACGAGGAGTTTTGTGCTGCACGCCAGGAGTTAGAGGCCTACGAGGAGGCATTCCGCACGCAGATTGGTGGCGAGGATTATGAGTATTTCATGACCACATGCAACGAGATTTTAGGTAACATTTAATTTAAACGTACGATGAAGACAAAGATACTTACAATATTGGCCTATACTGCACTTGTTACTGTCGTACTACTCCTCTCGCAGTGCGAGGGTAGCGTCACGCTAACTACCGTAAAGAAGGATGCTCGCCACATCATCGAGCTTGCACAGCAGATCGAGAGCGAGGAGGAGCTTAAGGCTGTTGAGAAGCTCGCACGCAAGTATGAGATTGGCTACCAGCGCATGTATAATGGTGCTAAAGCTCTTGAGTTCAAGCGCCTTACAAATGATGCACTACGTGAGGCAAGCCACATCTGCGACCAGATTCACGAGGAGGAGAATCGCATTATGGAGATTCGCACAAACTTTGCAACAAGACTCGATGATTTGGAGGCTGCATGGACTCACGACGTAACATCGGTTGAGGAGGATGTCAAGCGCATACAGAAGAATAATGCCGGCATACTCAAGCTCAACCAGAAAATTGTTCAGATCAAGGGCGAGATAGATGCTCTTGCCGAGGAGATTATCGAGGCTAACTACCCTGCCGATATGCTTGAGAAGCTCAAGACCCTCAACGATGAGATTGAGGCTTTGGAGGCAAAGATCGAGAAGGCAGACAACATCAACCGCATAATCCGCCTTGCATATGAGCTTCATGGCGTGGAGCTTCCCGCAGCAGCACACGCACGTATGCTACCTGCTGAGGAACCAGCAACCACCGAAGAGACTACTTCTGAGGAGGTTACTACAGAAGAGACTACCTCTGAGGATGATAAGGTAGAGTAATCGTACTCTCATATAAACAGTAAGGGGGGGCTAAAAAGTAAATTAGCCACCCCCACTTTGTGTCATGAGGTTGAAGAAAAAGATGTAGTTTTAGGCATGCGAAGCCCGAAAAAGCGGAGTTTACTCGACGTAAATGAGCATTTTGAGGGCGAGCATAACGACAAAATACACTTTTTATTCAGCCTCTATTTCTATACAAAAGGTGTTCTATCGTACTACAATCTCATCGGTAAACAGGAAGCCGCTAAACTTGCTGCGGTGTGCCTTATAGCGGATGTAGCGCACCTCGGCCTCGCCCTCCCAGCCAAAACTCATAAACGATGGAATATCCTCATACTTAACCTCGTGGTCGATAGCTGTCAGTGGCTCAAAGTTCTCGCCATCCAACGAACCCCAAATCTCCACCTTGCAAGGCATATAGACTCCTGGGCCACAATACTGCATAAAATCAGCCTTTACGGAGTGTATCGCTGTAGGCTCACCCATATCTATGGTAACATCCACGCCACCACGACCCAAGAAGCCCTGCAGCAACCATCGGCATATGTCCAAGAGCCTCGCAGACCATCCGTTAGTGCCACATCGCCAGCCGCAGCATACTGAGGACCATAGTAGAACGATGGGTAGTTATAGGTCACCGTCTTGCCCAAAGCGAGGTGCTGAATAGGCTCAAGTGATTCTGGGCGGTCGCCAACCTCATTCTTAAGGTCAAAGGGGTGATAGCCCTCACTCTGCATACGCTCAATGATATCTAAAGCACGACTACGGAAGATGTCAAAATCCTTATTCTCAGGCTCACTCCAGCCCACCTCGGCAATAGCGATGGCACGTGGCCAGAGCATCATCTCGTAGTGTTCATCTGTAGGGATAAACTCAGCCCATAGGTTGGCCTGTACACCCTTGATGTGGCGTGCTACATCAGCAGACATTGTTGCGGGCGCTGGATCGTAAGAGTAGACCTTAACCAATGGAAGATATCCACCTATAGCCTCTGGCTGTGTGGGTGGTGCATCCTGTGGCGCATCAATATAGCAGTAGCCATGGGGCGACATAATGGCATCGTGGCCAGCCTCAGCAGCAGCGATACCTCCCTCCTCGCCACGCCACGACATAACGGTAGCATTAGGCGCAAGGCCACCCTGAAGAATCTCATCCCAGCCGATAATCTGACGGCCATGTGCATTGAGGTAGCGCTCCATACGCTCAATCATATAGCTCTGAAGCTCCTCAACCGACTCCAAGCCCTCCTCACGCATGCGGCGCTGGCAATCCTCACATAGCTTCCAATTCTCCTTGCTCGCCTCGTCACCACCAATGTGTATATACTCCGAGGGGAATACCTCCATAACCTCATCAAGGATGCGCTCCATCATCTCGAAAGTAGCCTCCTTGCCGATACACAGCTCGCCCTGACGCTCAGGAAGATGTGTGCATCGTAGCTCAGGATATGCCGCCAACACCTCATCGGAGTGGCCAGGCATCTCTATCTCAGGGATTATGGTTATGTAGCGCTCCTGGGCATATGCCACCAAGTCACGCAATTCGGCCTTAGTATAGTAACCACCATACGCACCTTCTGTACCCTCCTCAACATGTTTGCGCTCGCCATACCACCACTCCTTCCATGTTGCTGGGGTACGCCAAGCAGCGTAGCTCGTGAGTCGTGGGTAGCTCTCCACCTCCATACGCCAGCCAGCAGCATCTGTGAGGTGGAGATGCAGATGGTTGAACTTCAGGCGTGCCATCATATCTATCTGACGCTTAAGGAAATCCACCGAGCGGAAGTGGCGTGACACATCGATAAGCAAGCTACGATACTCAAAGCGTGGGTAGTCATTAATCTCGCAAGTAATCCACTCGCCACCAGGATTATTCTCGACCAGCTGACGCAGAGTTTGCAGGCCGTAGAAGTGACCTGCTGGGGTTAGGGCATTGATAGTTATACCATCCTCATTAATCGCAAGAGTATACTCCTCAGAGTTGTTGAATTGCCCCTCTGACGTAAGGTTAAGATAGCCTCGCTTAGCGGGACATTTTACACGCTTTAGGTTAAGGCCCGTTGCCTTAGCTGCTGTCTCAAGCCTCTTAGCATCAGCACCCTTGACACCAATATAGAGCTTAAGTGTCTGTGTTGCATCAAACTTTGTATTTGATACTTCAACAGAGTTTGGCACAGGGGTGATCTGATTTACCTGCGCCGATAGCTCAGCACATAGCATCGTAGCGATGACAGCAATAATTAGGTTAAGTCTTCTCATAGATTAGGTTAATTTTGTGCAAATATACGAAATTTAAGTTCCTGTTCAAAGCAAATGTTTGAGTTGTTAGGGACAAAGTCCCTTCGTCGCACCCTATTATTTGTTATTCTGCCGTTTTTTTTCTACCTTTGCCCCAAATGTGAAATAACTAAAAAAACGAGATATTTATGATTGAACTTAGTGAACAGGAAGTATTGCGCCGCCAATCGCTAAAGGCGTTGCGTGAGTTGGGCATCAACCCCTACCCAGCAGCACGTTTCGAGGTGAACGCAACAGCAAAGGAGATTGCCGAGAACTACGATGCCCAGAAGGGCAACTACTCGGAGGTATCTATCGCCGGCCGTATCATGAGCCGCCGTATCATGGGCTCAGCATCGTTCTTCGAGCTTCAGGACTCAACAGGACGTATCCAGGTATACATCCGTCGTGATGACATCTGCCCTGAGGGCGACCCAACACTCTACAACACAGTATTCAAGAAGCTCTTGGATATCGGCGACTTCATCGGCGTGGAGGGCTTCGTATTCCTCACCAACACCGGCGAATTGTCGGTACACTGCCGCAAGTTTACCGTACTCTCAAAGTCGGTACGCCCTCTTCCTGTTGTCAAGCAGAAGGATGGCCAGACATTTGACGCTCTGACCGACCCTGAGGTGCGCTACCGTCAGCGTTACTTGGACCTTGTGGTAAACCCACACGTGAAGGATACCTTCGTGAAGCGTGCCAAGATTATGCAGACAATGCGTGAGTTCTTCAACGAGCGTGGATACCTTGAGGTGGAGACACCTATCCTTCAGCCAATCCCTGGTGGTGCTGCAGCACGTCCATTCATCACTCACCACAACGCCCTCGACATCGACTTCTACATGCGAATAGCTACCGAGCTATACCTCAAGCGTCTTATCGTAGGTGGCTTCGATGGTGTATATGAGTTCGGCAAGAACTTCCGTAACGAGGGTATGGACCGTACGCACAACCCTGAGTTCACATGTATGGAGATTTATGTAGCCTACAAGGACTATATCTGGATGCAGGAGTTTACTGAGCAGATGCTCGAGCGTGTGGCTATGGCCGTAAATGGCACTACCGACGTGGTACTCGACGGCCGTACAATATCGTTCAAGGCACCATTTAGACGTGTTACAATGACCGACGCTATCCGTGAGAAGACAGGCTACGACATCACAGGCCAGTCGGAGGAGCAGCTACGTGAGGCTTGCAAGCGTCTCAATGTGGAGATTGACGACACTATGGGTAAGGGCAAGCTCATCGACGCTATCTTCGGACAGTACTGCGAGGAGGACTTGGTGCAGCCTACATTCGTTACCGACTACCCTATCGAGATGTCGCCACTATGCAAGCGTCATCGTGACAATGAGGAGCTTACCGAGCGTTTCGAGCTATTCGTAAATGGTAAGGAGCTATGTAACGCCTACTCGGAGCTTAACGACCCTATCGACCAGCTTGAGCGTTTCCAGGAGCAGATGCGACTCTCGGAGAAGGGTGACGATGAGGCAATGACCATCGATATGGACTTTGTACGTGCCTTGGAGTATGGTATGCCATCATGCTCAGGTATGGGTATCGGCATCGACCGTCTTACGATGTTCATGACCGGCGAGACATCTATTCAGGATGTGCTTTTCTTCCCAACAATGCGCCCCGAGAAGAAGGTTGTCGCTGACGCTGAGGAGGTATACACCGCAGCAGGCATCCCTGCTGAGTGGGTTGCCGTAATTCAGAAGATGGGCTACATCACACTCGAGTCGTTCAAGAATACCGCTACCACAGGTGGCATGAAGCTCTTCAACGACCTGTGTGGTTTCAACAAGAAGAACAAGCTTGGCCTCGCCACCGCCGATATCAAGGTATGGATCGAGAGTTGCAAGGAGGCATAGTTTACTAACTTTAGAAAAAGATATAAAAATATGAGAAAGAAGATTGTAGCAGGTAACTGGAAGATGAACACACTCCCAGCTGAGGGTGTGGAGCTTGCTAAGGGCGTAGCCGCCGGCAAGAAGGATGTTTGCGACTGTGTTAACTTTATCGTATGTCCCCCTTTCACTCACCTCGCAAGCGTTATAGAGACATTGAAGGACTCGGGTGTTAAGGTAGGTGCACAGGATTGCGCTACGGAGGTTAAGGGTGCTTACACCGGCGAGGTATCGGCCGAGATGATTGCAGCACTCGGCTGTGAGTATGTTATCCTCGGCCACTCGGAGCGTCGTCAGTACTACGGTGAGACCAGCGAGACCCTCAACAAGAAGATGGTACAGGCTTATGCCAACAACCTCACCCCTATCTACTGTGTAGGTGAGAGCCTCGACGAGCGCAAGGCAGGCAAGCACTTCGATGTTTGCAAGCAGCAGATTGAGGAGGTAGTATTCAACCTCACAGAGGAGCAGTTCAAGGACCTCGTAATCGCTTACGAGCCAGTATGGGCTATCGGTACAGGCGAGACTGCAACAGCAGAGCAGGCACAGGAGATCCACGCTTACATCCGCGAGGTATTGGCATCAAAGTTCGGTGCAGCAGCTGCCGAGTGCCCAATTCTTTAGGGTCTTTCTTGCAAGCCATCAAACGCAGCCGAGATCTTCGCAAAGGAGGATGTTGACGGTGGTTTGATCGGTGGTGCAGCCTTGAAGGCAGAGGACTTCCTCGCTATCGGTAAGGGTTTTTAATCGATCTACACTACTACATTAACCTATGACCGCAGGGCTTCGGCTCTGCGGTTTTTTTGTTGTTAGGTTTCGCCAAAGTATATATTTTTCATTAACTTTGTATAGTGTGTAACCTAAAAGCCAAAAAAATGTTTAGACGAATACTCATAGGACTTTTATTCCTGCTCATCGCCTTGCAGACAAAAGCCCAGCAACCCGATTTAACCATCGAAGAGCTTGCCCACAACTTTGCCACACCAAAGGCAGAGTATGGAGCCTATGTATGGTGGCATTGGATGGGTAGCAACTTCTCGAAGGAGGGAATAACCAAAGATCTCGAGGCGATGAAGGAGGCTGGTATTGCAGGTGCTACAATATTCAACCTCACATCGGCAGTTATGGAGTCGGAGTACCTGCTGGGCAACAACCCCTGGCCAGAGCGCACCTACCGCAGCGACTACTATTGGGAGGCTTTGGAGTGGGCTGCCGCCGAGGCGGAGCGACTTGGGCTGAAGATAGGTCTGCACAACTGCCCTGGCTACTCGACAACGGGCGGCGACTGGATCACCGACGAGAGGGCTATGAAGCAGATTGTATTGAGCAAGGTTAAGCTTACGGGTGGCGCAGATGTTGATATTACTCTACCCAAGCCCACACTACCCACATTCTCCAACTGGTCGGAGCCAAAACGTACGGCTACATCGTATTGGGACATTGAGGTTGTCGCAGTGCCAGTCGGTCAGGGTGCAGAGCCCTCAAAGGTGGTGGTGCTGACAAAAAATATGGATGAGCAGGGTCGCCTGAAGTGGAACGCGCCCGAGGGCGAGTGGATGATATACCGCATAGGCTACGCTCCAACGATGGCTATGCCTCACCCCGTGCCCGATGAGCTGTCGGGTAAGACGCTGGAGGTCGATAAGTTCAGCCGAGAGCACAACATCTTCCACTGGGATAATGTTCTGCAACCTCTTGTGAAGCATTTGAAGCCATATATCGGTAAATCGTTTACTCACATTCTGGTAGATAGCTACGAAGCGGGGTATCAGGACTGGAACGAAGATTTCCGCGAGGAGTTTATCTCACGCAAGGGCTACGACCCCATTCCTTGGATAGCATTAAAAGATTGCTTCGGCGAGAAGGCTACACAGCAGTATGTACGCGACAACCGCGAGGTGATAAATAGCCTCTTTGTTGAGAAGAGCTGGCAGGTGGCAAGAGAGAAAATCAACGAGGCGGGGCTGGAGTTCTACATTGAGCCATACGACTGGATGAACCAGTTTGACATATACGATAGTGCCCTCACTGCCGATGTGCCTATGTCGGAGTTCTGGAATCTGGGTGATGGATGGCTACACCCACAGGTCATTCAGGCAGCCAAGGATAGGGGTAAAAAGATTGTCGCTGCCGAGGCTTACACAGGTCGCCCCGAGTCGTGTATGTACACCGAGGACCCTGCTATGTTGAAGCACTCCACCGATGGTGCCTTCCACCACGGAGCAAACCGCTTCTTCCTCCACCACTGGGTACACCAACCTTTTGATGACAAATACCAGCCAGGAATGGGTATGGGCTGGTGGGGCACGCACTTTGGTCGCCACCAGACCTGGATAAAGCCAGCAAAGGCATTCTTTGGCTACATCGCCCGTTGTCAGATGTTGCTTCAGCAGGGCGAGCTCATAGAGATATATGACAATGTGTTGCACCGCAGATTGGAGGATGCAGAGCTCTTCTTCATCCACAACCCCTCACGCGAAGAGGCTATGAGCAAGTGGGTGGAGTGTCGTGGAGCGAAGGGCACACCGCAGATATGGGATGCCGACAGCGGCACGATACGCCACGAAAAATCATTCACCATCGAAGAGCATAGCACGCAGGTAAAAATAGAGCTTTTGCCCGACGAGGCTCTCTTTGTGGTATTTCCCCGAGAGGACAACTACGGGGAGCTGATACGCCCCGACTACCAGGTCGCGGGTCAAAGGGAGATAGCTATCGAGGGTGAGTGGAAGGTGATTTTTGAGCCGAAACTTGATAAAAAGTTTATCTGCAAATTCCCTGCGCTGGAGGATTTCAGCCTTTCCAACGAGGAGCGAATAAAATATTTCTCAGGTACAGCGACCTACTGCAAGACTATAAACATAGACATCGACCGAAAGAGCGACAACCAGCGTATCCTGCTCGATCTTGGAGAGATGAACGACATCGCACAGGTGTGGGTCAATGGCAAGGATGCGGGGGTGAGTTGGTATGCGCCATTTATTATCGACATCACTCCGCACCTAAAACGCGGCAAAAACAGTTTGAAAATCGCCGTTACAAACAACTGGGCAAACCGTCTGATTGGCGACGAGCAGCACCCCGCCGACTTTGAGTGGGGCATAGACCGTGGCGAGAGTATGGGTCGAGGTATAAAGTCCTTGCCCGAATGGTTTATCAAAGATGAGCCACGCCCAGAGCAGGGTCGCAAGACATTTAATATATGGTACTATTACCGCCCCAACTCTACACTTCAGAAGGCTGGACTGGTAGGACCTGTGAAGATTGTAGTGCAGGAGATAACTACTCTTTAGAGGATTGAAAATTCACGACCGCGTCCCAAAATGAGGCGCGGTCGTCCAGCAATCAAAAAACCATATTCTACAAAAAGAGTATTTTCATTCATTTGGGTGGGGTGCTATTAACCCCTATTCGGCAGGCTGCAAAAAGACTCTCTTCCGAAGGACTCTGCATAAAGCCATCGGGCGAAAACTCGCCTTGCCTGCACCCTCTCCGCCTGGGAAGAAGGGTTGATACGAGAGAGTGTTTCAAAAGTTGCGTATCAATGAGAATTGTCGCGTTATTCACATTGTCACGCCCTTCGTCTGCACCTTATCGTTCGCCCCCTCACTCCATCAGCGTCGGCAGTGATGTGACTCGCAATTGAGCTCACTATTGTGCGCCGCATCAGCTGCGTACGACTTACAAACGCCGTTTAGTTCCGAGCCGCCCGATCAAAGACGACTCGGCAATATTGTGGCAATTATTATTTACCGAACTTGAAGTCAAGACCGATACCCCAAGCCATTGAGGTACGCTTGTAAACATCCTTGAAGTCGATACCGCTTGCCTGACCTACGGCAACAGCCTCGTCGTAGATTGTTGGCATCACACCGAGGTTGATACCTACCAGGTCACATACCTGATACTTCAAACCAGCAGCGATTGACCATGATGAGATTGAGAAGTTCATATCAGAGTAAGCATTCTCGTTCATATTGAGCTGTGTGCGCTGTGTACCTGCTGATACCAACCACTTCTCTGAAATCTGCCACTCAACACCCAGCATATACTCGTTGGTGTTGCCCTCGATAACTGGAGAGAATGAGTTCTCAGCATCCTTATCGAAGTAGTGGTGCCACTGTGCTGTAACCTTCACAGGACCGAAGTGACGGCTTACGGCAGCAGCCAACAGGGCTGGAGTCTCTGACTTAACCTTTGAGCCATCGGCGAAGATACCGTTGATAACAGGGTCCTTTGCAGATACCTCTGCAGACTCAATCTCGAGCTCTGTCGCCATCTTGAACTCATACTTCACAGATGCATCCCACGCACCCTTGTGGAATGCCAAAGCAACAACAGGGCTGATTGAAGTACCCTTCTGCTTAACGTCGAGGATGTGGTCTGATGTGAGGGCAGCGTAAGTGCCAGCTGTCTGCGCCATATCTGGCATAGCGCCTGCGATAGTCTGGAAGAACACTGACGCTGGTATCATAGCGCCTGTCATACCCAATGCTGGCAATGCTGGAGCGTTAGGGTTGATAGCGATGTCCTTCATGTAACCCTCGTAGCTGTTAGATGTAGAGCTGAAACGAACCTGTGCAGCAACTGACAACCAGTCGGTGATACGGAACGCAGCACCTACGTTGAAAGCCAATGTCATTGAGTTGCCCTTGAGATACATATTCATATCGTACTGGTTAGCCGACAGACCGAAAGCCTGACCAAGCTGTGATACTGCACCTGGCAAAACAGAGAACTGACGCCCGAATGAGCCCAAACCGTCAGCGAACTCCAAAGAGCCACCGCCACCGTTTACACCCATACCAGCCATCAAAGCCAGACGGTTGTGCTTCCATGCGAAGTGAACGCTTGGGATTACTGGAGAGAATACCTCACCCTTGAACTCCTTTGTTGGGTTGCCACCATTCTGCGCACCCATCGCAAATGGAGCGTAAGTAGATGTGATGGTACGAGTCTGTGCTGCCATCTGGTCGTTGATACCGAGGTGGAAACCATTCTCCATAAATACCACACCCGCAGGGTTGGTATAAACTGCATCAGTAGAGAGTGATGTACCACGTGCGATGCTACGCAAGAAGTGAGCACTCTGGTTTGAGTTTGTCATAGGACCACCTGCAAAAGCTGATGTTGCGATGGTTGTTGCGACCGCGAGGGTCAAAGCAATTTTTGTAAAAATTTTCATACTTGTCTGTTTTCTTGCGCAAGATGTCGGTCGAGACCTTCATCATAGACTTAACGCCTGTTGCGCAAATTAATAATAATGGTTTATTTGATGTTGCTTGTTTTCTTAAAAATGTCTGCGAGTGGATGAGTGACCACTCCGTGCAAAATTCACGATTGCAAAAGTCAGCTAAATTTTCGAAACAACAAAATTTATGTGGTTAAGACCCCCGTAATGTTATAAGGGCGAAGCCCTATGGGATAAAAAAGGCTATTATGTGGCGAAATAACCCTCAAAAATATGCTCCAAAAGGGAAATTTCCCCTCCGATTTGGGCAAAAACGCGGAGGACTGAGGTAAATATTGGGTTAAAAGATTGCAACAAAGGCAGGAGGTAGTTTGCTGAATATTTGACAAATATAGGGTTACAATAACAGACAACGGAAGATACTGCAAAGAAAAAGGAGTCTCAAAAAAATCTTGGTTACGGTCTTGAAATACTCCTGCAAAAGCAGCACAAAAAAGTGCAGACCCGAAAGTCTGCACTTTTCATATAGTCTATTTCAGATAGACAAAATATCAACACTTTTATAAAAAGAGGAATTTTTAGGAAGGCGAAGTCCGAAAAACCTCTTCCAACTTGTCATTTAAGAATAGCTATTTTGAAGCTGCTCGCAGACTGAAAAGCGGAGCACACTTGGGCGTATGTGAGCATTTTCAGGCAAGGCAGATGCCAAAAGAGCATTATTAAATGGCAACTTTACAGTTCGATAGGTTTATACTTGGGCACAAACGCCTTCATCGCTGCCCAGCTGGCAAGATAGGCAACGGCACAGAACGAGAAGGCAATCATATAGCCCGCCTCAATGCCCTGATAGCCCAGGAAGCTCATATTGCTCTCGGCGGCGTGGTCGAACAGAACGCCCGCACCAGTCTGGATACCAAACGAGCCGATACCTCCAGCCATACCGCCGATACCCGTGATGGTGGCAATCATCGACTTGGGGAACATATCACCCACCGTAGAGAAGATATTTGCCGACCACGACTGGTGTGCCGCCGCAGCGATACCCACAATAACCACAGGGAACCAATATGAGTATTGCGACAGAGGTTGTGCCAACAACGCAAGCAATGGGAAGAAGGCGAAGATAAGCATTGCGCGCATACGTCCCGCATAGGGGTTCATACCGAACTTTTCGATAAAGATTGTTGGCAGATAACCGCCCAGAAGCGAAATCATCACGATGAGATACAACACGCCGAGAGCCAGCTGGAACTCGAAGCTTGTGGATGACATTCCGCAGGCATTCTTCAGGTAGGATGGCATCCAGAAGAGGTAGAACCACCACACGCCATCGGCGATAGCCTTACCCGAGATAAATGCCCACGTCTGACGATAGCCGAAGCACTGCCAGAGCGATGGTTTCTTCTGGGGTGCAGACTCCTCCGCAACAGGTTGCTCTACTGCCGCATCTGCATCGTTGTCGGAGTTGATATATGCCAGCTCGGCAGCATTGACCATTGGATTTTGGTCGGGTTTCTTATAGTGGAACTGCCAGAAGCCCATCCACACAAAACCCAGCGCACCGATGATGATAAATGCCGCCTCCCAGCCGAACTTCGCCGCCAGCGTAGGGATGGTAAATGGTGCGAGCAGTGCTCCGATGGTTGAGCCAGCGTTGAAGATACTCGTTGCGTAGGCACGATCCTTCTTTGGAAAATACTCCGCCGTAGCCTTGATGGCGGCAGGGAAGTTACCCGCCTCACCCACAGCCAGCACACAGCGGGCGATGATGAAGAAGGTGAGCGACACGTTGGCTATCTTGGCAACCAAATCGACATTATCGACCACCGCACGCATAGCCTCGGCATTAGGCAGTCCGACAACCCACTCGGTAGCCACACCGCACAGCGCGTGAACGCACGCACCCACCGACCATATGCCGATGCTCCACATATATCCGCGCTTGGTGTCGAGCCAATCAACAGTGCGACCAGCAAACAACATCGCCACAGCATAGACCAGCGAGAACAATCCGCCAACCAGACCGTAATGAGAGTTGGTCCAATGGAATTCGGGGCGGATAAAATCCTCCCACGTCAGCGACAGCACCTGACGGTCGAGATAGTTAATCGTCGTCGCGAAGAACAAAAGCGCACATATCACCCAGCGATACGATGTTGCCTTTTGGTTATTTTGTGTAGTCATAGGTTATGTATTAAGGTTTTACTTTCTCACTTTATCGATAATATCCAGCGCCGCGCGACAACGCTTGCTGATGGCAGCCCAATCGCCCGAGGCTATATCCTGCTTGGGGAAGAGTTTTGAGCCCATACCCACCACCGTAACGCCTGCCTTGAACCACTCGGTGAGGTTCTGCTCGGTAGGCTCTACGGCGCCCGTAGCCATAATCATCGACCAGGGCATAGGTGCAAGTACATTCTTTACGAACGATGCTCCGCCAACCTCGCCCGCAGGGAATATCTTAACCAAATCGCAGCCCGCCTCCTGCGCGAAGCCAATCTCGCTGACCGAGCCACAGCCAGGGGTATATGCCACAGCACGGCGATTGCAGAGCTTCGCCACATCGGGGTTGAACAATGGACCCACAACAAAGTTTGCACCGAGCTGAATATAGAGTGCCGCCGTAGCTGCATCCACCACGCTACCCACACCCAGCACCATCTCGGGGCACTCCTGCGCCACCCAGCGGCTCAACTCGCCAAAGACCTCGTGGGCGAAATCACCACGATTGGTGAACTCGAAGGCACGCACACCGCCCTCATAGCAAGCCTTGACGACCTGCTTTGCCACCTTTACATCTGCATTGTAAAATACGGGGACTATACCCGCCTGCTTGAAGTTCTGCAAGACTTCCAATTTTGTAAATCGCGCCATAGTATTGGGAATTCAAAATTCGATAATTATTTAATCTATCATTGCGAGGAGCGTTCGTGACGTGGCAATCTCTTTGCTCTTTCATCTTTCATCTTTCCTCTTTCATCTTTGCTCTTATCTCGCTACTCGCCCCGAGCCGTCGCCGCCCATAAGGGTCTCGTCCTCGCTGACGCTCACAAGATTGAAATCGCCATAAACGGTATGCTTCAGTGCCGATGCCGCCACCGCAAACTCCAGCGCCTGCTGCAAATCGGCATAGTTGCGCAAGCCGTAAATCAAGCCACCCATAAAGGAGTCGCCACCGCCCACACGATCGACGATGTGGGTGATATCATATCGCTTCGACGAGTAGAGCTTCTCGCCATCGTAGAGCACTCCACCCCAGGTGTTGTGGTCGGCATTGATTGAGCCTCGCAGGGTGATAATCACACGCTTTGCTCTTGGGAAACGCTCCATAAGCTGCTGGCAGACACTCTTGAATGCCGCC
>JAZNQJ010000146.1:0-10462 GCA_045590115.1 Alistipes sp.
GCACAATACTGTCGATGATTGCGGGCTTTATTTTGAGCCGTATGCACCTCGAACCCTATTTGAGCGATTGGGTAAAGGCGGCACAAGCACAATCATCTGCCCTGAGCCAACGATGGGAGGCAGAGAAAACACCCTTCATCATGCGACTGCCCGCTATCACTCGTGAGTCGTGGGGCATTGTGCGAGGCGTTTTGCTTTATATTCTGATTGGTATCGGCATTGGTGCTACGATGCACGGCTATGTGCCCGAAGGCTTCTTTGAGCAATACCTCTCAGCAGAAAATTGGTGGGGCGTGCCGCTTGCTGTGGTGCTTGCCGTACCGATGTATGCCAATGCAGCGGGTATTGTACCAATAATAGAGGTATTTGTGGCAAAGGGTATTCCGCTTGGAACGGCTATTGCCTTTATGATGGCTATCATCGGATTATCTATCCCCGAAGCTACAATGCTCAAAAAGGTGATGACCTGGCGACTGATAGGCATCTTCTTTGGCGTGGTAACATTGTTGTTTATTATTTCTGGCTATCTATTTAATTTTATTATGGCATAGCCCCAAAGAGCATACTACTACTCTACTACAAAGAGGTATCCATCGTTATCAATACGTAACTTCGACTCGGGAAAGTCCATGCGGCTAAGACGCTGCATCTCGCCTACGACAACCTTGGCAGAGTCACGCTTAGGGCCTGTGCGGGTTGTCTGCGTAGCCGATATAATCCTGCCACCACGAAACTCACCCTTTGTGCTTAGCTTCACGATAAGTACCGGCGAGTAGCCACAACGGCCACGAATATTCATGCCATATGGGGTGCAAAAGTTACCCAAAGAGTAGGCAATAAGCTTACCCTTATACAGCTCCACACCACGCACCACGTGAGGGCCATGACCGTAGACAAGATCGGCACCGGCATCTACGCATACGTGGGCAAACTCATATACATTGCCACGATAGCCACCACCGAAAAACTCTCGTTTGCGAGGCACTCTGAAAGCATCGCTGCCCTCAGCGCCACCATGGTGCGACACGATGACAATATCGCACTTATGTACCTCACGAAGCTGCGTAATAAGTTTGCGCACAAGCGTATAGTCATGAATATCGCACATATGGTTGAATGGTGCAAAGGCGCAGAAACCATACTTGATGCCATCATGCTCCTTAACCCACAGCTCGCAACGGTTGCGCACACCGGCATAGCCTATACCCGAATTTTTAAGTACACGCAGTGTTGACTGCATACCCACATCGCCAAAGTCATATTGGTGGTTATTGGCAATAGAAAGGAAGTCGAAGCCCGCATTTTTGAAGTGTTCGATATACCTCTCAGGCATACGGAAGAAGAAGGCATACTTAGGGTCTTTGACCTTACGCACCGTACCTCCATGATTGAGCAGCACACCCTCGAGGTTACCCACCGTAATATCGGCATTTACCAAGTACTCCTTGACATCATCAAACAGGTGTGCGCCATCGTGAATAGGAAGACGTGGTGCGCCCTCAGGGTATGTCGTGCCAAGCATCATGTCGCCAACACATGCTATTGTAAGGTCACGATTAAGCCAACGCTCGGCAGCAGCCAACGAGTCAGCAACCATCCTCTCACGCTGCAGCTCTCGGTGTGTGGGGACACTATTCAATGCATCGAGATAGCTCTTTGCGAAGTTCTCGTCTACAAGCAACGAGTCTATTCTTAAGGATACACCCTGCGGAGCGTACGGAAATAGTCGCTCCGAAGCACCCTCTGCATAATATCTACTACCCAATATTGCAGCTGCAATAGCGAGAGCAAAAATTATCAAGCGGGCATTTAGTTTCATCAGTTAGGTGTTTAGGGTAGTTATATTATAAGGTAGGTGGTGCCGTCTAAAGCTTCTCAAGTACCTCCATAAGCCATATTGGCGCACGTTGTGGTCGGCGTGTAACCTTATCAATAAAGCCTAAGGTCGTAGATCCTGAGGCGATATCTCGGCCATCCTCGCCACGAATCTCATACCTAAAGCACATGCGTGCCATGGGTAGCTCATCGACAATCGCTGTAACAGATATCAGCTCATCGTAGTAGGCTGGCTGGCGATACTTGATGTTAACCTCAACGATGGGCATCATCACGCCACGACGCTCCATCTCGGCATATGTTACGCCTATGGCACGAAGCCACTCGGTGCGGGCAACCTCAAAGAACTTAACGTAGTTTGAGTGGTGAACAATGCCCATCTGGTCGGTGTGATGATACTCTACACGAATCTTTGTTTCAAAACTCTTCATAACTCAACAATTATATCTTTATCTATCACATTTTCAACTATCAGCTCCCTACCGCAGAGTCTCACACGACTCTTCACACCATCAATGACCGCCTCATAGTCGCCATCGGTAGGCAGCAGCTTATACTCATCCTCAACACGTAGGCGACAATTATTGACCCTGCCCATGATAACATAGGGATGACCCATAATCTCTCTTGCACGCTCGGTGCTACCCTCCTCAAGCAGCTTACGCACCACCGTAGAGCTTACCTTATCGCCCGAGTCGGTATACTGCTCCACACGATGCAGCTTAAAACCAAGCTCCGCAGATAGGGGCAGTAGTGTCTGGTAGTTACCCTCATTACCACGCCCCAAGCGGTGGTTATAGCCCACGACCATGCCCACCATGCCGAGACTCTCAACAAGGCTACCACGCACAAAATCGGCATATGTCTGACGGCGAAACTTCTCATCAAAGCGTACCACAACAACATGATCCACCCCATAGCGTCCTAACAACAAGGCACGCTCCTCAACCGAGGTAAGTAGCTTCATGCCCTCGGCACGTCCCATGGCAATACGTGGATGTGGGTCAAAAGTGACAACAACACTCTCGGCCAAGAGCTGCTCGGCCATAGCGAGAAGATTGTTTAAGAGGATACGGTGACCCGAATGCACACCATCGAACGAGCCTACGGTAACCACCGTACGCAACCCCTTGGGCAGAGAGTCAAAGCCGTAGTGCAGAGTCATATTAGAAGCTGTTTTGAATTTTATTGAAAGAGTTTGTTCGTTGCTGCAAAAGATAGTTTCGACTTCTCGAAATAAAATTCAAACAGCTTCTTAGCTATTGCTCTCCTCAGCGACCTTCACAAAGTAGGCAACCTTCTCAAGCAGAGTGGTGATATCGTAGTTTTCCACAACGATACCTTGGGGGAAGTTGAGCGGTGCTGAGGTAAAGTTAAGAACGCCCTTGATACCAGCGTTGATGATAGGGATTACTAATGTCGAGGCCACAGATGTTGGCGATGAGACGATGACAATACTTATGTCAAGCTCCTCAACACGATCCTCAAACTCATCTATATGGTAACATGGGATATTGTCTATTGTCGTACCCACCTTATTTGCGTCGACATCGAAGGCTGCGGTGATGCGTAGCTTGAGTCCCTTGCCATTGAAGTAGCGTGTTACGGCCTGACCCAGGTGTCCCATGCCTATTACAGCCATATTCATGGTCTGCTCGCTGTAGAGGATGCTGTCGATAAACTCGATGAGTACCTTCACATCGTAGCCCTTCTTGGTGTCGCTCGAGAAGCCTATGAGCATAAGGTCACGACGCACCTGTACCGCCGTTATGCCATGCATACCGGCGAGTACATGTGAGAAGATATGGGTGATACCCTGAGCATGACACTTAAGCAGCGTGCGACGGTACTCGCTTAGACGCTCAATGGTCTTTTCGGGTATTGGGGACGACATATTAGCCATGGTATGGTTACTTGTAGGTTACGGTGAAGTCACGATTGAACTGAATATTGACCCACTCAGTATTTATGAACATACCATCCTCAAACATAAACTTGTATGTGGTAGCAAGCGGCGTGAGGCTCTCAAGCATGATATACTTATCAAGGCCTGTGAACATCTTTGTGCAGAATAGCACCATCGCATCGTAGCCACGACAAGCAAATGCTGTAGGCAGTATACCATACGAGCGTAGGAATCGTGCCTCAAACACCTTGATAGCATCGTTATCACGACGCTTGGAGTTGTATGGCGCAATCATAGATAGCCCTGATGTGAAGTAGCCTGTACGGTCGGCAATCTCAAACTCATCCCACTCGCGGTTACCAATCACAAAGCAGTCGTTGGAGCTATTTGGCGACATCTTCTTGACACGCTCGCCAAGAGTACTGAGAATCTTTGCCACCTGATAGTCACGATCTGCCACAATGATGTTTGCCTTGCGGCCGGGTGCTGTGGTAAGTGTCGACACTGCAACGGCAGCACCACGTGAGCCATCCTCGTTATATACATTGAACGACGCACCACTACCTGTAATTGATGCTACGTAGCGGTTGATGGGCAGGTCGCCTATGTCTCTAAGTATGTCGTTGGCATAGGTTAGGTCGTTAGTACCAGCGTATATGAGGTTGATTGTGTAGCTACCATCAAAGATGTGAGCATACTTCTTATACTTATACTTACGGTCAGCCTGCATCTGGAATAGTACAGGGCTGGTTACATCTGCAGGGTTGATATCCGAGAGTGGTGTCACCACAGGGATATTACGCTCTTCGGCCAATGGCACCACCACCTGAAGCTCCTCTCGGTATACAGGGCCTATGATAAGGTCTGCCGCAAGGAACTGCTCTGTGGTAACAATCTTATTGAGGATCTCTAATGTACGCTCAGTATCAAACACATGAACATTGATAGAGTAACCATCACGACGCAAATCCTCGAGTCCGAGCAATGCACCTCGATAGAAGTCTACATATGCCGGCATTGCTCTGCCATCACGATGCATAGGTAGCATCAATACCACGTTAAGGGTCTCGCCACGCTGGAAACGCTTGAACACAGGGATACGAATCTTTTGTGCCTCCTCGATGCTATCTATCTCACGCTGACGCTTTGCCTCAAGCACATCCTCCATGCGATGCTCAGTAAAGAATGCCGATAGTGAATCGGTAGCGATGCCCATGATGGTATCAGCCTGCTCGGTGGTCTGGGCAGACTCCTCTACGACAATCTCTACGGTTGGCTCCTCAGTATCATCACCTTTTTCGAGGTCGCCCTCACTCTTAGGCTCCTTTTTATCTTCTGCCTTATGCTTGTTCTTACCCTTGTCGGTCTGCTCATCAGCAGGCTGCTCAGCCACCATCTCGGCATCACGCACCTTGATTGTCATACCCGCAAGTAGCTGATCGGCACTCTCAAAGCCATTAAGCGTGAGTATGTTCTGCTCGGTGGTCTTGTAGCGACGTGCTAATGAGTATACAGTATCGCCATGCTCCACCTTATGGAACTTTGCCTCAACGCTCTTAGGCTTCTTGTTCGACTTGGTCTTCTCCTTATACGGGATGTAGATGTGCGCACCCAACGACAAGCTCTCTGCCTCGATAGTTGGGTTAAGTGCCTCAATCTGCTTTAGCGATACATCGTAGCGTTGAGCTAACGAGTAGAGGGTATCGCCCTCGCCAATGGTGTGTACGTAACACTTCTTGCCATTTACCACTACCACCTGAGGCTCGTCAGCAAAGGCTGTGAGAGTCACAGTAAGTAGTAGGAGTGTTAAAAACGAACGAATCAGTTTCATCTCAAATCAGTATGACTAAATTTATTTATTTCTTTGCTTCACGAATACGTATCTCGGTGAATATCTTCTTGGTGTACTGTGGGAAGTCACCATTTATCAGCCAATCGTAGTAGCTTGGCTCCTTGCGGAATATCTCAGCTACGGTGCGTCCCTTGTACTTACCAAAGGTAAATATCTCCTCGCCCTTATCATTGAGTGCTATGCGTCCTGCAAAGTCCACCACCTCGCCATGTGTCGAGAACTTAGCAAGCTCCTCTACGGTATTACCTATGTCGCCATAGCGTTCTATCTGCGCCTCAAGCACCTCGTATGTCGCCATAGTGTCGGCCTCTGCCGAGTGGGCATTCTCAAGATCCTTGTCGCAGTAGAACTTGTAGGCTGCCACCAACGTGCGCTGCTCCTTCTTGTGGAAGATGTTCTGCACGTCGATATAGCTACGACGCTTGAAGTCTACCTCCACGCCTGCACGCATAAACTCCTCAACAAGCACAGGGAGATCAAAACGGTTGGAGTTAAAGCCACCGAAGTCACAACCCTCGATAAACTTAGCCAACGACTTGGCTATCTGCTTGAACGTTGGCTCATCCTTAACATCCTCATCCGTAATACCATGCACCTGCGTTGCCTGCTCGGGAATGTGCATCTCAGGATTTATACGTCGTGTCTTCACCTGCTTTGTGCCATCCACGTCGACCTTGACCATCGATATCTCCACAATGCGGTCACGTGATGTGTCGACACCTGTGGTCTCAAGGTCAAAGAATATTATCGGTCTATTTAGTTTTAAGTTCATAGTCTTAGCTGTGTAGCGGCATTGTCGCTATCACTCTATTTTTTTGTGGGGGGGGGCTAAACCATCCCCTCTCCACGACCCCATTTTGTTGTTAGAAGAGGTTAGATGTGACCTCTATTAAGATGCTGGGCTGGATGGAGGTGACTAAAAAGTTAATTAGCCACCTCTGTTTTGTTATCAGGTTGAATAAAAAGATGTAGTTTTAGGCCTGCGAAGCCCGAAAAAGCGGAGTTTACTAAGCGTAAATGAGCATTTTAAGGGCGAGCATAACGACAAAATACACTTTTTATTCAGCCTCATTCAGCACAGCGATTGAGACCCTTATCACAACAAAATTATGCGTTAATCATCATCGGCATCAACAACATCAACACCTCGCTCTGACGCTTATCATCGTACACAGGCTTAAAGACACCTGCACGTGTTGAGTCAGCAAGCTCGATAACTACTGTAGGGGTATCGATGTTTGAGAGAATCTCAACAAGGAATGTCGACTTGAAGCCGATGGTTACAGGCTGACCCTCGTAGCTGCATGAGATAGTCTCGTTTGCTGATACAGAGAAGTCGATATCCTGAGCTGCAAGGCTAATCTTGTTGGCACCGATATCCATGCGGATAAGGTTTGTTGTTGGGTTCGAGCATACTGCCACACGCTTGATGCCATTGACAAACTCTACACGGTCTACCAACACCTTGTTAGGATTGGCAGTAGGGATTACTGCGTTGTAGTTAGGATAGTTACCCTCGATAAGGCGACATACGAGCTTGTGGTTCGATAGCTGGAAGATCACGTTCTTAGCGTCGAACATAACACGTACAGGAGCATTCTCCTTTACGAGCATACCCTTGAGTAGGTTTGCAGGCTTCTTTGGGAGGATGAACGAGGCGTTGAAGTCAACATCTACGCACTCCGACATTGAGCGTACAAGCTTATGAGCGTCGGTAGCCACGAATGTCACCTTACCCTCCTCGTAGTTGAAGTATACACCATTCATCACAGGACGAAGCTCATCATCGGCTGTTGCGAAGATGGTCTTGTTGATACCCGAGATAAGCATGTCTACATCCATAAGAATCTCCTTATGCTCGGCACCTACACCCTGCATTGCTGGGTAGCTTACGGCACTTGCGCCAGGTATTGAGAGTGAGCCACTTGCCCACTTAACCTTAATCTCCCATGTAGAGTCGTTCACGTCGAACTCCAAAGGCATTTCGGGGAACTCCTTGAGTGAGTCAAGCATAAGCTTTGCTGGCGCTGCGATAACACCCTCACGCTCCACGTTGTCCACCTTGAGGTGACCTACGAGGGTTGTCTCAAGGTCTGAGGTTGTCACTGTAAGCTCCTCATTCTTAAGCTCGATGAGGAAGTAGTCGAGGATAGGCAAGGTGTTTTTGTTGCTGATAACCTTACCTGTTGTTGCGAGCAGCTGTAGCAGCGCTGAGCTTGATACTGTAAATTTCATAGTTTGTAGTTTATTTTTCTTGTTATCTATATTTTCGTTTTTTTTCATTCACATCATCCCTCTGCATCGAGTTTTTCTCATCTCATCACACCGCTTTGTTATCAGAAGGGCGGCAGATTTGACCTCGATTAAGAGTCTGGGCTGGATAGGACATATAGTGTGTTTCCCATTCAGCACAGCGATTGAGAGGTCAAAGATGCCCCTACAACAAAGCAAGTTTGTCGAGAGCCATCTCAATCATACGTCGCACAAAAGGCTTATAGTCGGTGCAGGCATCCTTAGCCACACGCTGAGCTATGATTGTGCATATTGTTGCTGCACGATGGCCGAGCAGTGCGCCGAGACCTGCGAGAGCAGAACCCTCCATCTCGAAGTTTGTTATGCGACGCTCGCCATAGCGGAATGACTCGATTTTTGCATTTAGCTCCTTGTCGTGTGGGGCGATGCGCACCCAGCGTCCCTGTGGGGCATAGAAGCCTGGTGCAGCGATTGTGATACCCTCACGTGTAGAGTCCTTGAAGAGTTCAAAGAGGTCGGCATGGGCATTCACGAAGTATGGTGCTGGGAGCTTGTTGTACCATGAGGTATGCTCCTCGAAAGCACGCTCAAGCTGGAGGTCACACACCGAGTCACGACCCTCGTAGTACGAGAGCAGGCCATCGAAGCCGAGCGATGTGCGTGAGAAGACAACCTCGCCCACCTCGATATCAGGCTGAATGGCCCCCGATGTACCGAGACGCAGAAGCGTAAGCTGTCGGAAGTCGGGCTTAACCTGGCGTGTTGCGAAGTCGATGTTTGCCAAAGCATCAAGCTCGGTAACGCAGATATCGATATTGCCGATGCCGATGCCTGTTGACATTACGGTCATTCGCTTGCCCTTATAAGTTCCGGTGACGGTAAGAAATTCACGATTTGAGACCTCGCACTCCTTGGTGTCAAAATATTCGGCAATCATAGCCACACGCCCTGGATCGCCCACCAATATCACGATATCGGCAAGTTGCTCAGGCTTCAGATGCAGGTGAAAAATTGAGCCATCTGCATTGATAATCAGCTCAGAAGAGGGAATAGTTCTCATATCTCGAAATAAAATTTACTCTTTTTATTTTTAATATTTGCGTAAAATTAATAATTTTGTGAGAAATAGCAAAATCTTTTTAGCATTTTTTGAACTTTTAGACATTTAGAACAGACATATGACACTTATCAAATCTATCTCAGGTATTCGTGGCACCATCGGTGGTCGCCCCGCAGATAACCTAACGCCTATCGACGTTGTTAAGTTTACCACAGCATACTCACGTCTTATCAAAGATAAGAATCCTGGCAAGCGTATCACCGTTGTCGTTGGTCGTGATGCCCGTATCTCAGGCTCTATGGTCGACTCGTTGGTCGAGGGTACGCTGCTTGGTTGTGGCGTAGATGTCATCAACGTGGGACTCTGCACAACACCCGGTACCGAGATGGCAGTTATCACACACAAGGCCGATGGCGGTATCATCATCACTGCCTCACACAACCCTAAGCAGTGGAACGCCCTCAAGCTCCTCAACGAGCGTGGCGAGTTCCTGGATGATGCTGAGGGCAAGCAGGTGCTGGCAATGGCCGAGGATATGGAGTACGACTACCCCGCTATCGACGACATAGGCAAAGTAGTTCTTCGTGAGGACTTTAACCCTAAGCATATCGAGCAGGTGTTAGCCCTACCATTGGTCAATGCCGAGGCTGTGCGTGAGCGTAGGTTTAAGGTCGTTGTAGATGCCGTAAACTCTGTGGGTGGCGTGGTTATCCCCGAGCTACTCCGTCAGCTTGGCTGCGAGGTTATAGAGCTTAACTGCGAGCCCACGGGCGAGTTTGCCCATAACCCTGAGCCTCTCCCCGAGAACCTCACCGAGATATCAGCCCTAATACGCAAAGAGGGTGCCGACCTTGGCATTGTTGTTGACCCAGATGTTGACCGTCTGGCATTTGTGATGGAGAATGGCGAGATGTTTGTCGAGGAGTATACATTGGTGGCTGTTGCCGACTATGTACTTCGCCACACCAAAGGCAATACCGTATCTAACCTATCCTCATCACGAGCCTTGAGCGATGTCACCTCACGCTACGAGGGTTGCTCATACTCAGCAGCTGCCGTTGGCGAGGTTAACGTGGTCAAGAAGATGAAGGATACAGGAGCAGTTATTGGTGGCGAGGGCAACGGTGGCGTCATCTACCCGGAGCTACACTACGGTCGTGATGCGCTGGTGGGCATAGGTCTGTTTTTGACCTATTTTGCAGGCCTCAATATGACCATGTCGGAGCTGCGCAAGACATACCCTGCGTACTACGCCTCGAAGAATAAGATTGAGCTTACACCGGAGATTGATGTAGACAAGATTCTTGCAACCATAAAGCAAAGATACTCAGGCGAAAGAATCAATGATATTGACGGCGTTAAGATTGACTTTGCCCATAATTGGGTACACCTTCGCAAGTCGAACACCGAGCCTATTATCCGCATCTATACCGAGGCTAAGAGCATGGAGGAGGCCGAGGAGTTGGCAAAGCGATTTATTTCCGAAATAGAACAAATTTGCAAAGAGTAATTTTTACCTTAAGGTAGGTTCTATAAATTAGGTCGAGTTGATTTT
>JAZNQJ010000147.1:0-6595 GCA_045590115.1 Alistipes sp.
GCTTAAGAGTGTTGCAGAGGGCGACATCGAAAAGGGCATAGAGAAGTATGCGAAGATTAGCGACAAGACCCTCAATAAGCAACCCGAGGCGTGCATACTTGCCAAGTCGGCACTACTCGCCATGCCTGAGCAGAAGGGCGAAAGCAAGGTGCGAGGCTACAAGCTATTAGCACAAAACATCGTATCGATACGAGCATCGGAGGATGTGGCTAAGCTATGCAAGAGCCTTGACCTAAGCCTTGAGGAGCTTATTACCGCCATTGAGGAGCAGTCGTTGGACTATGTGGTAGGCGTAGATAGCGAGGAGCTATACGTTGACTATATAGCTGATGCACGTAAGGCCGAACACTCTCAGCTAAGCGACATTGAGCGTAGGTTAGAGCATGTGCGCTACCAGAATATCATGCAGAGCGAGTCGGTGGAGAGGTGTACGGAGTTTCTTAGCGAGTATCCCGAGTCGGAGTATCGTACGGATGTGGTTAAGCACCGCACAACACTCTACTATAAGAGTGCCATGTCGAGCAACGATGAGGCTACATTGGAGCAGTTTATCGCCGAGTATCCCGACTATAAGCTCACACCAAATGTCGCTGAGCGTCTTATGACCCTACGCTACGAGCGCATAACCAAGGAGGGTGACATCGAGCAGATGAAGAGCTTTGTGGCGATGTATCCTCAGCACCCTGAGCTTGAGAGCCTCAAGCAGCGCATGGCAGATATCGAGTTCCCAACACTACAGTCGACATGCGAGGCGCTGGAGGCATTCATAGCCTACTACCCTAACGCCAAGCAGATAGCAGAGGCTACAAAGCGTCTATGCATCGCCAAGGTAGCCGAGCAAGGTAGCATCAAGCACTTTGTGGAGTATGTGCGCACAAATGGCTACGACGAGCTATACCCCACCATGCTACGACATATATATAATAAGTCGAAGCGATATATCATCACTCCCGACCTTAAGGATGTAACACTCATACACTTTGCCAACGAGAATGGCCTCTCGGGATATATGGACCTTGAGGGCAACACAGTAATCGAGGCGGTATACAGCTGCGAAAGACCTGAGTATGGCAAGGGACTCTACAACACCTTCATGCTCTCGGAGTTTACTACCTACCGCTCGGTAGCTGCCACAAAGCTAAATGGCAAGTGGGGCGTGCTGGATAGCAAGGGTGGCAAGATTGTGGAGCATAAGTACGAGCAGATATCTATCATCGACAACAAGATATATGCCGTATATGACATATCCGACACAGCTACCGATGAGAGCGGCAGTGACGATGTAGGCTACTACTGCGACGTGTACGACTATGAGGGCAACATGGTAAGTAGCAAGGAGCTTACCTTCTTCACGCTCGACTACCAGCAGGCATATCGTGAGTTTGTCAACAACGATGGCATAACACTTGGCACATACCTCACACCTGAGTATTGCCTAACATACGACAACAACATCATCAAGCTTGTGGATCGTGCTGGCAAGGGTCGTAAGATTAATTGGGATACCGACGAGGGCGTTACGGACAATATCGTGGTTATCGACCTTAATGAGAATGGCATGAAGGGCAGATACTTCGTGGATATATCATCGTTCAGAGCCATTAAGAAGTGTCCTTATCATCGTGTTTATGCCATGAATAGCGGTCTTGCGATGGTCTTTGACGGTAACAAGTATGGCTTTATCAACGAGAAGCTGGAGCTGGTGATACCTTGCGAGTTTGATATCGACACCGCCACAAGCTTCAACTGCGGTGCTATGGTTGTTGCCGACGGCGAGAAGTGGGGACTCATCAACACCAAGGGCGAGTATATCCTTCGTGATATGGACAACATCTTAGATATTCGTGGCGAGAAGTCGCAGGGCTATAACATCCCAGGTATCTTCATCACACGCAAGGGTCGCACCTACTCGGTGTTGGATTCTACGGGCGCAACGCTGGTGCAGATTGAGAGCTACTACAACCCTACTGTTACGGGCAACTATATCATCGACAGCGAGGGCAAGATGCACATGTTTAAGCTCAGCCCGAGGAAGTAGAATAGATTGGGGATAGGAAGACGGTAGGGAGGATTAAGACCTTTAGGACCTTTAGGACCTTTAGGACCTTTAAGATGGTTGCGGACAATCTCTGATACCCGACCTCGTAATGGTCTTAATGGTCCCAGCGGTCCTAATGGTCTTTTTAAAAAAAACCACAACCCAAATTTCTTGTCAGAGTGGTGCTAATTTGTCGCCGATTAAGAGATTGCCCCGAATGGGACATACTTGACGTATTTCCCATTCGGGGCAATGATTGAGGTGGCAAAGTAGTGCCACTATCACAAGAAATTACTCGCTGACGAGTATTCGACCACAATACTCACACACAATCAGCTTCTTGCCCTGGCGGATATCCACCTGGCGCTGTGGAGGGATGCGGTTGAAGCAACCACCACAAGCATCACGTGTTACGGTAACTACTGCAAGGCCGTTGTGTACGTTGCTACGGATGCGGTTGTAGGCAGCGAGCAGACGCTCATCGATTGGCTCACGAGCCTTCTCTGCCTTAGCCATAAGCTCTGCCACCTGCTGTGCTGTCTCTGCCTCGATAGAGTTAAGCTCCTCCTTCTTTGCGTTATAGTCGATTTCACGCTCAGCAACAAGGTTGTTGGTCTCGTCGATAACGGCCTTCTTGGTCTTGATCTGTGCGTTGTACTCCTTGAGGCGCTTCTCGGCAAGCTCGATCTCAAGCTCCTGATACTCAATCTCCTTGTTGATAGAGTCGAACTCTCGGTTGTTGCGCACATTGTTCTGCTGCTCCTTGTAGTTGGCAATCATAATCTTTGCCTGGTCTACCTCACGCTTACGCTGGCGAATGAGAGAGTTAAGCTCCTCAATCTCGGCAGTTACGTTCTCGATACGAGTCTTCAAACCAGCAAGCTCATCCTCGAGGTCCTGAACCTCCAAGGGAAGCTCGCCCTTAACCTTGTTGATCTCATCGATAGCAGAGTCTACCTTCTGCAACTGATAGAGAGCCATAATCTTCTCCTGCATCGAGTAGTCAACGTCGTTTGTTTTCTTCTGTGCCATATATAGTTATTTTAGTTATTTGCAGTATGTTTAGGAAACAGTCGCTTCTCTATAATTAGAGCAAGTGATGAATCGGGCTGCGTGAGCATACACTCTTGCGAACCGCAAAGTTACACATTTTTTTCGATATTACATCATCTAAAATGCTAATTGCGCAAAATTCGCTCTCAAAATGGCCAATATCGAGCAAAATCATGCGATTCTCGCCCAACATAAAGTCGTTATACTTGAGATCTCCCGTAATGTATACGTCGGCATTAGCAGCATGAGCATCCTCAATCATAGAGTGGCCAGAGCCTGTGCATATCGCCACACGACGTACCGAGGTCATGCCACCCGGAATGTCGCTATAGCGCAACACCTCGACATCAAAGGTACTCACCACACGACGCAGGAACTCCATAGTAGGCTCATCGGCTGGTAGCTCGCCAACAACGCCAAAGCCCGCTTCGGGGTTAGACTTCTGAGGCTCAAGCACGCTCATATGCTCAAGGCCAAGCATATGTCCCACACGCCAGCTCATGCCCTCAGGGGTGCTGTCAAGGTTGGTATGTGCAGCGTAGAGAGCTATGCCACAGCGTATTGCACGCTCGACACAACGCTCGACATATGTCGCTGAGTTAAAGCGCTTTATAGGATTAAAGATGATAGGATGGTGCGTGATGATAACATCGCAACCCTCACGTTCGGCCTCATCCATAACCTCCTCAGTAACATCTACGGCGAGCAGTGCCTTATGCACCTCATCGTCCATACGGCCAACGATAAGTCCTGAGTTGTCGTAGTGTGCCTGCAACGACAGTGGAGCGAACTCCTCGATTACCGCAACTAAGTCTCTTAGCTTCATAGCCTTACGGTTTAGAACAGCGACTGCTCGTAGAATGGGAATAGCTCCTTATTCTCCTCCTTCTTGCGCTTTGGCTTACGGCGTGAGACGGTCTGAGTATCATCCGTAGTGCCATCAGCGGTAGGCTCTACCTTGCGTGGACGACCACGACGGCGTGGCTGAATGGTATCTTCCGTCTGCTCTGCAGCAGGCTCAGCAGCAGGCTCTTCAGTAGGCTCTTCAGTAGGCTCAGGGGTGGTTACCGCAGCGACAACCTGAGCCTTAGTCTCAGCCTCAACATCGGAGATAAGCTCCTGAACAGCATCGATAGGTGCTTCGTACTCGATGGGGCTATTGTCGCCCAACGACTCACGCACCTCGACAAGCATAGCACGGATGCTCTGCAGACGCTCAAGGATAGATATCTCCTTACGCACCTTATTACCACGCTTGCGCATAGCCTTGTTTGCGCCCTCAAGCGTCATGCCCTTCTCCTTGACAAGGTGGTAGATAAGTTTGAAGTTCTCGACATCCGAAGGGGTAAACATACGGTTACCCTTCTTGTTCTTATGAGGCTTGATGCAGTCGAACTTCGACTCCCAATAGCGGATGAGCGATGCGTTGACATCGAACATCTCGGTGACCTCACCCATAGAGTAAAGTAATTTTTCCATCTCTATATGTTTTAGTGTTTTAATATTCGTAAATCCTTAGGATACATATTGTTGCAGCGAGCGCCGATACGCTTTACAAAGCCTATGGCAACACCTTGCCACATCACTCGGTTGATACCCTCCTCAAATTGCGCTGCCGAAATATCCTGACGGCGCAGGTAGCTTAGGGCATCCTCCTCGCTAAGCTCAACGTTAGGTACTACATCGCCATTCATGCCCACATATAGGGCTAACGAATGCTCGGGGCGTAGCTTACGCTTGAATATCTGGCCGAAGCATACTCCCGAGTAGACCACCGAGAGGGTCTCAGAGAGCATCACCACATCGTCGACAACATCTTTGTGATAGCCATAGACAACATCGCCAACAAGACGGAAGGCGATATTTGTAGGCTCATCTATCCACCTCTCAAGCTCCGTAACATCGCTCTTTGCGGGAAGCGTAAACAGCTTACGGCGAGACTTTAGCGAGGCTCTATGTCGTGAGCCATCACGCTTGCGGGCAACGGCGGCAAAGAAACCCTCGCCAGCGGCACGATGGGGGTAGAAGTGAAAGCATTGGAAGGCTCCAATATCGCTACGCACGATACCCCACTCTTCAGGTGTCACGACACGCTCCGATGGCATAATCTCATCGCCATACTCGTTCATGAGCCACTCGACAATGCCCTCATCCTCCTTAGCATTAAACGTGCAGGTGCTATAGAGCAACGTTCCTCCGGGGCGCAGCGCATGCCATGCCTCACGAAGTATCTCACGCTGACGCTCAGCACACACCTCAGGGGCGGATGGTGTCCACTCCGAGCGTGCCTCATCCATCTTGCGGAACATACCCTCGCCAGAGCAGGGGGCATCCACAGCCACAAGGTCAAACCAATGCTCAAAGGCCGAGATATGGTGTGGCTGGTTGCACGTAACAACAACATTGCCCATACCCCACCTTTGGACATTATCCGAGAGTGCCAAGGCACGGCTACGGCTGATATCGTTGGCAACAACAAGACCCGAACGCCCTACAAGCGTAGAGTAGATAGTGGTCTTGCCACCCGGTGCAGCACACATATCAAGCACCCTGCCACCCTCAAGCTTCAGGCCACGAACGAGGTAGCCCACAAACTGCGATGATGCCTCCTGAACGTAGTAGGCACCGCCATGCAGCAGCGCATCGAGCGTAAACTGTGGGCGCACATCGAGCCATCTGCCATGCTCCGACCACCCTATGGCCTTGCCCTCAAAGACCCTTGCGGGCTTAGCGGGGTTTAGGCGTATGGAGGTTAGCGGCTCGGTATCAAGGGCTGCGAAGAGGCGTTCGGCATCCTCCGTACCAAGTTGCTGGCGCATGCTCTGCTGAAAGGCTTCGGGGAGTGGCTGACGCATAACTTAAAGCTGGCGTTTACCGCTACACATCTCCTCGACCTCGGCACATATGCGGTCGATGATTGAAGGGTCGGCAACAAAGTCGTCACAATCCTTATCTACAACGAGGACACGTCCCTCGTAGATATTCTCAATCCAATGGTTGTACTTGTCGTTAAGGCGGCTGAGATACTCATCATCGATGTTCTGCTCGTAGTCTCTGCCACGCATCTTAATCTGCGAGATGAGCGTAGGCACGCTGGCCTTGAGGTAGATAAGCACATCGGGCTTTGGGAGCAAGTCCTGCTCGATGTTGAACATCTTCATGTAGGTATCGAAGTCACGACTCGCCATAAGACCCATAGCGTGGAGGTTGTTGGCAAAGATGTGGGCATCCTCATAAATAGTGCGATCCTGAATGATGTTTTCAGAGCCATCGGCTAACATCTCGAGGGTCTGCTGAATACGGCTACCCAAGAACCATAGCTGAAGATGGAACGACCAGCGACCCATATCCTCGTAGAAGTCGCTGATATAGGGGTTAGCGAGGTTCTCGTAGTAGGCCTTAGCGCCATAACGCTTAGTAAGTATCTCGGTGAGCGTGGTCTTACCGCTACCGATGTTACCTGCAATAGCTATATACATATTATTAGTAGTTATAAGTTTTTAG
>JAZNQJ010000148.1:0-7875 GCA_045590115.1 Alistipes sp.
CTTCTACTTCGAGATCACAGAGCGCTACCACGCCCTCAACCCATCGTCGGAGACTGCTCTGTTCCTTGCAAAGAGCTTCCAGGATCGTAAGGAGAATGGTAAGGCGTCGAAGTATTTGCGTGAGGTCCTCGGTGTTGAGAACGACCCTGCTAAGAAGGAGCCTTTGTATGTTCAGATCGCTCTTATCGAGCTTAGCGTAAACAACTTCTCTGAGGCTGCCGCTGCTGCTCGCTCATTGCACAGCATCAACCCACAGAATGGTTACTCATACTTCATCCTTGGTCAGTGCTACGCATCGTCACCTTGCGCCGATAACGTGGGTGGTGCATCGAAGTACTGGGCTGCATATGACGCTATGAGCCGTGCCGTTGAGCTTCTTGGCCACGAGCCTACCGTTCAGTCTGCTGCACGTAGACTTGCTGGCTCATACCGCTCAGGCTTCCCAACTCAGGAGACTTGCTTCTTTGCTGAGCTTTCTGCAGGTATGGGTTACACCGTACAGTGTGGCTTCGCTAAGGGACAGTCAACAACTGTACGTTACCGTTAGTTGAGAACTAAGTTCGTAGATGTATGCGTAATACACTACTAAGATATGCAGTGATAGCACTCTCCATCGTGGGGAGTGCTACATTGCTATTCTCGTGTGGTGGCGAGAGCGATACTACGCACTACGACTACGAAGCATTGATGACCGAGCGTAGCGAGAATCGTACGATCACGATGACCGAGAATGGCGAGCGTGCCTACTCGTTCTATGCTCCGCTCATTGAGGGCTACAGTCTTGCGCAAAATCCCTACCAGGAGTTTCGTGAGGGCATCAATATGACAACATATACCTCAGATTCGTTGTCGTTGGTCGATGCTACAATCAAGGCTAACTACGCCATATACTACGACAAGCAGAAACTCTGGGAGGCAAAGGGCGATGTGGTGATCATAAAGAAAAACCGCAAGGAGGGAGATACTATCGTCGCAAGCCTTACGGAGGTATATACCCAGCAGCTATTTTGGGATGCTCGCACAAAGAAGATATACTCTAATGTGGATACCAAGGTGCTTCAGGATGATGGTTGGCACTTTGGTGTCGGCTTTGAGGCCGATGAGGATCTGAAAAATATCCACTTCAGGAAGTATAAGAGCGAGATGGAGTTTGACTTTACGCCCGTAGAGGAGACCCCCGAGGAGGCTGCAACACGCAAAGAGAAGGAGACAGCAAAAAAGAAGGAGACAGCAAAAAAGGGTAGCTCAACCCAGGTGGGAAAACGCCCTAATCGACCCACGACACAGCCTTCGGATAGGTCTAATATAAATCCATCCGCTTCATCTAAAAACTCAAAGAAGCAGTCATCAGCAAAGAGCCCTACACGCCCCCAGAACACACCGCCTAAGAGACCGCAGGGTAATGTGAAGCCAAATAGTAATCTCTCAACAGGTGTATCATCGGAGGTAAATAGACCACAACGCCCAACAAATGGTGGTGGTAACTCTTCAACACCAAAGGGTGGTGTTACTCGCCCTGCACAGACATCAGTAACTTCAAAACAAAATACCAAAAACAATGCCACGTCGAATGGCGCAAAGAGCATACGACGTGATGCCCCCAAGGTCAATACTGCAGAATCGAAGTAGTGACCTATATTATATAATTGTATGGAAACCTCGTTAGTAGTACAAATAGTTGTAATCTGCATAATGCTCTTTTTCTCGGCATTCTGCTCAGGTATGGAGATTGCTTTCTTCAGTCGTAACCGTCTGCGTGAGGAGATTGACCGTAAGCAAAGCCCAATGTTTGATCGCATTGCGGATTTGTTCTCTCGCAATCAGAGCAACTTTATCACTACTATCCTGGTGGGTAACAACATCGCTCTGGTTGTCTATTCTATGTATATCTCGGTGCTTATGGCCGAGTATTTCTCAATAGACAACCCTCTGGCACAGACTATTATATCTACAGTAATAATTATCTTTATCGGCGAGTATATCCCAAAGTCTATTGTGCGTCGCTCGCCAAACTTCTACTATGTGTTTGCCTCGCCAGTGATGTATGTCATGTACATCGTGCTTTGGCCAATATCACGTCTTACCACGTTGCTCTCGTACCTCATACTACGACTTGCAGGTAGCAAGGTTGAGCCTCGTGAGGAGCCTACGGAGTTTAATCGTGATGACCTTGCCAGCTTGGTGGATAACGATAATGTAGAGGTGCAGAGCGAGGAGGTTGAAGATATTCGCTTATTCCAAAATGCCCTCGACTTTGCCGACTTGCGTGTGCGTGACTGCATGGTACAACGTGTCGATGTCGAGGCTGTAGACCTTGAGTCAACAACTATTGCCGATCTTACTGCACGCTTTGTGGAGACTAAGTTCTCACGAATCTTCGTATGGCACGATAGCATTGACAATATTATCGGCTATGTCAACTCTAAGAGTCTGTTTGAGAATCCCGCCTCTATCTCGGATGTGCTTATCAAGACTATCTATGTAGCTGAGACAATGCCTCTACAGTCGATGCTTGAGACCTTTACCAAGCGTCGAGCTAATATCGCCGTTGTCAGCGATGAGTTTGGCGGTACGGCAGGTATTATCTCGCTGGAGGATGTTTTGGAGCAGATTTTTGGCGAGATTGAGGATGAACATGATGTCCAGGAGATGATCGAGACCCAGATTGCCGATGGCGAGTGGGAGTTCTCCTCACGCCTTGAGGTCGAGTATCTCAATGAGAAATATCAGTTTGGCTTGGCTGAGGATGATGAGTACGATACGTTGGCAGGATTGATTATCGCCAAGCATGGAGGTATTCCGCATGAGGGCGAGAGGGTAGATGTCGACGGCTACGAAATTACCATCCTACGTCGTGAGTCATCACGCCTCGATTTGGTAAACATAAAGCGTATTGAAGGCAAGAAGTAATCTTGATTTTCGCACCTTAAAGGCTATAAAATAGCGAGTAAGCGTAAAAATACCTCACAATAGCGTGATAATTAATAAAAAATTACTACCTTTGGAGGCTTAAATGAAAATATCAAATAAAACAAAATATTTATGGCATCATTAAACACTTTGAAAACTAAGTTCGGTTTCCTTATTTCCGGACTTATTGCAGTTGTGCTTGTGATTTTTGCACTTAATATCGACAGCAATACGTTTGTCGATCAGCCTACTGAGGATGAGATTAACGGCCCTACCGTATTCACCATCGCAGATCAGGAGGTTAAGCACAGCGAGTATGCACGTCTTCGTGAGCTTTACAGCCAGCTCCAGACTATCAACTATTTCGGCCAGATCGTAGAGATGGGTCATGACCAGGGTGCTTTTGCAGCATTGCAGACTTTGGTTTTCAACCGTTTCACAGCTCCCGCATTTGAGCAGGTAGGTGTATACGCTTCAGAGGCTGAAATCGAGAACTTCACTACCGCAATGTATCGTGATATGCGCGATCAGTATGCTCAGTCGGAGCTTACTCCTGAGCAGATCGATATGGTACTCAGCATTGCTTGGGGTCGTGATATGTATTTTGTAGCCCAGCAGCTTGCCAATGAGAAGTTCGCGAACATCGCGTCTAAGGGCTTGTACCTCAATAAGCTTGAGGTTGAGAACGCTCTTCGTGGAGATAAGCTTACTTTCGATGGTGCATACGTTGAGATCCCTTACTCATCAATCGATAACAAGGAGGTTGCTGTTACTGATGAGGAGATTGCAGCCTATTACGAGGCTAACCGTAAGGAGAACCCTAACTACGATAGCCGCACTATTCGTTACGTACGTTTCGATCGCCAGGCTACCGATGAGGATAAGGCTGCAATCGAGGCAGAGGTTAAGGCTCTTGACGCTCAGGTGGCAGCTGCGGCAGATGCTGATGCTGTAAAGAGCGCAGTACGTGCTGGTGGAGGTAAGGTTCAGTCATACTACACAGCTTTTGACGCTCTTCAGAAGGAGGTTGCTGACGCATTTAAGTCAGGTAAGTCATATGGCCCAGAGCTTAAGAACAACGTATGGACAGCTCGTTACCTTATCTCTGACATCACTGCTCCTGAGTCATTCGACGTAGAGATTGCATCATTCGATGATGCTGCTAAGGCAGAGAAGGTTGTTGAGGAGCTTAAGGCCAACGGTGGTGACTTTAAGAAGCTTCAGGAGGCTGCTGACGTAAATGCTCAGACATTGCAGTTTGCTCAGATGCCTGTTAGCGAGACTAAGTATTTCACCGGTCGCAAGGAGGGTGATATCTTCACTTTCAATAGTTCAGGTGTTAGCGTTGTAGTTAAGATCAACAAGGTAGGTGCTGCTAAGCGCTATGTTCTTACTGCTAACCTCGACCGTCAGGTTGTTGCTTCAGATGACACTAATCGTAAGGTTTTGGCTCAGGTTGACGAGTTCAGCTCTAAGATGGGTAACACTGTTGAGACCTTCAACGAGGCAGCTAAGGGTGCTTCTAAGAGTACTCTCGTAGCTATAGTTAATCGTGCAGACGTTCTCTCAGGTCGTCCTAACAGCGTTCAGAACATCAGCAACTCTGCAAATATGGCTAATTGGGCTCTTGGCGCTAAGGTTGGCGATACTAAGCAGTTTGTTATCGATGGCGTAACATATGTTGTTATGGTTACAGCTGTTGACACTGAGAAGTACGAGGCTCGTAACGACTCTGCTATCCGCTCTAAGCTTATGCAGCAGAAGAAGTACGATATGATTGCTTCAAAGGTCAACACCCTTGAGGAGGCTAAGGCAATGACAGGTGCTAAGGCTGAGAACTTCACAGGCGTTAAGTTTGCTGATATGACTCCTGATGCTCACCTTGTAGGTGCTATCGCTGCTACTAAGGATGTTGCTAAGGTTCAGAAGGTAAAGGGCGATCGTGCAGCATACGTATTTGTTGTTAACAAGATCAACGGTGAGGTAGACCCAGCATCATACGCCACTGAGCGTATTCCTCTTACAGAGAAAGTTGCTAACACATTCAGCAATAGCGTAGGTAACGCATTCGTTAAGAAGGCTAACATCAAGGATCACCGTACTGATACCACATTCTAATCGGTAGACTTGAATCGATATTAACTGCTCGGCCACATGGTCGGGCAGTTTTTTTTCATGACGTGTGAGAGGGGTGGGATGGTGCTTGCAGTAGAAAGGGATATTAGAGAGTGTAGGGAGGGTTAGCGACAACGGAACAGAGGGATGTCGGGTATAGGAGTTGTTTGTGGCAGTGTACATCGCTAAAGTCTCTATATCTCTGTCTGATCCGGTATATGTCTCAATAAAGTACCATCCTGAAATTCCAGCGGACTATTCAAGGTTCTTTTGTCGTCACCTGCCGGCAGGTGGCAACCTAAGAACCATGTTACATCCTGAGAGATTCTGCGCCACGTTCATAGTGACCAAGAGAAGATTTTTTTTCTCTCCCCACCGGAAATCATGACAGAGCCTCTATGCCTCTGTCTAATCCGGTATGTGTCTCAATTTCAGACTGAGCCCGAATTTGCAAGCCCCCCCAGCTCTATGGGCAGAGGAGAAGACATATAACAAAAAAATAAGCGGCAACCTTTAGAAGATTGCCGCCTGAGTGACTCCGACAGGATTCAAACCTGTAACCGCTTGATCCGTAGTCAAGTACTCTATTCAGTTGAGCTACGGAGCCATTCCTTTGCTTTTGCGTGTGCAAATGTAGAACAAATTTTTTACATGTGCAAATATTTTGCGAAGAAATTTCCAAAAAAAAGCGATGGCTTTTGCCATCGCTCCTTTTGATTGCTGATAATCAGATGATTACTTAATAAGCTGAGAAAGTGTTTTTTCGATGTCCTCGCCACGTAGGCCTATGGCTACGATAATGCCATCGGGCGAAATAAGGAAATTCGATGGGATATACTCCACACCATAGGCATCGGCAGCGGGACACTGTCCGTTGCCATCAAACCCCCACACGTTTATCCATGACATCTCATTCTCGCCCACAAAAGCTTTCCACTGCTCTGGGTTTCTATCAAGCGTTACGCCATAGATAGTAAAGCCCTTTGGTGCGTATTTAGCATATGCTCTCTTGAGATATGGTATCTCATGTCGGCATGGGCCACACCATGTTGCCCAGAAGTCTACGAGTACCCACTTGCCGTTTGCAAGCTGGTCGCTGATGCTGACTCTTGTGCCTGCGATGTCGTTGAGCTTAATGTCGGTATATCTGTCTCCAACCTTTGGAGCTTGTGCCATAGCCACGTTGAAGGCCATAAGGCAGCAGATGAGTGCTAATAGTCGTTTCATAGCGGTAGAATTTAATATTACTTAATATACTCTGAGAGAATCTTCTCGATATCCTCACCACGAAGGTTCTTGGCTACAAGCTTGCCCTCGGGCGAGTAGAGGAAGTTAGATGGTATAGAGTTTACGTTATACTGCTTGCCAGCCTTCCAGCTGCCATCATCGCCTGTGCCCCATACGTTAATCCATGTCATCTTGTTCTCAGCGGTGAATGCCTTCCACTTTGCCTCATCGCCAACACGATCAAAAGTCACGCCATAGATCTCAAAGCCCTTGGGAGCGAACTTCTCATAGGCTGCCACAAGGTGAGGGATCTCGCCACGACATGGGCCACACCATGTTGCCCAGAAATCTACAAGTACCCACTTGCCGCTCTTGACAATGTCTGATAGTACAACCTCCTCGCCCTCGCTATTCTTGAGCTTCAGGTCGATAAGTGGAGTGCCGATAAGGGTGTTCTTGATTGCCTGGTAGTCCTTGAGATACTCATACTTCTTGTTGATAAGCTCGAAAAGCTCTACTGAGCGCTTCTCATCGCCACCATACATATTAAAGTCGTTGAGCATGCGTATTGCTGTAGGGTTCTGAGCATTTGCCACAATGCTGTCATCGATAGTCTGGATAAGGTCGCTGTATACCTTGTCGCCCTCGGCCTGCGACTTGGCAGAGTAGAGGGTATTTACCAGCGAGTGAATCTTCTCCTTGTAGTTGCGTAAGATGTCGTTGTACTGCGAACCCTCGATGTGTATCTTCTTCTGCTCGGCATCGAATGCGATGTTTACATCCTGGTTATCGGTACACACCTCAGCCAATGGCTTATTGTCGACATATAGGGTGTAGAACTCCTCGTTGCGTACCTTAAGGTTTAGTGTGAAGCACTTCTCGGCGTTGAGGGTTGTTGTAGCAACATTCTCATCTGTGCCGCTTATGCGTAGTGCCACCTCGGCGCCCTCATCAATGCGCTCAAGCTCCGTAAGTGTTCCGTTGAAGGTAATCTCAAACTTGCCCTCATCCTGGTTTGTTGTTTGGCCACATGATAGCATCGTAAACATGCAGCATACAATAATAAGAAGTTTTTTCATATGTGTGTTAGTTTTAGATTTTATCACTATTTCTTTATTCTGTCGGGGTTTGACTTTACGAACGACTCCCACGATGAGCTACCCTTACGCGACTTGCTGTCGCCACCCAAGCCCTTGCGCCTATCGCCCGCTGTAGTCTGTGTTAGCACGTTTGATGTTGTGAGCCAATGACACAGGGCTACTGCCATGCCATCTGTAGCATCGAGCTTACGTGGTGCGTAGTTGGTGCCAAGTATTGAGTTGATCATCGTTGCCACCTGCTGCTTAGAGGCTTGTCCACGTCCCGTTATCGCCTGCTTGATGCGTGTTGGAGCATACTCGGCAATGGGGGTATCCTCCGTAGAACTTAGCACTGCGGCGATAGCCACACCTTGCGCACGTCCGAGCTTGAGCATCGACTGCACATTCTCGCCAAAGAATGGCGACTCGAAGGCCACCTCCGTAGGCTGGTAGCTTTCGGTGAGGCTTCGTACACGCTCAAAGATGTAGCGTAGCTTCTGATGTGCATCGCTGATCTTGTGCATGTCTATCTCGCCCATGACCA
>JAZNQJ010000149.1:0-4237 GCA_045590115.1 Alistipes sp.
ACGATATCACACCACTGAGCAGCACCGCAATGCCGAGCCACATGGCCACAGCATAGTAGCTACTTACGGGGTTAATAAGCACAACAAAGCCTGCGCACAGAGCCACAAGGCCGATAATAATCGAGAGCCACCAACGTCCTATGAGCTGCTCGAGGTTATCACTATCATAACTCTTCATAACAAAAAATGGTATTTGAAATTAAAAGACTTTTGCTCCATACTGCAACTATCGTGCTACGACAAGCGATTATAATCGGCCGTAACATTTGGTTTGTAACCTACAATTGCCTATCTTTGCAAATACGAAAACTCTAAAAACAATGAGAAATATAGTAACATCACTCCTTATGGCAGCTGCCCTACTGTTGTCGGTAGCCGCTATGGCCGCAGAGCCACAAATCATTCCACAGCCCTCGTACATAGACATGAGTGCCGAGGGTACATACACCATCACTGAGGAGACCAAGATTGTGGTATACGACGATGCTTGGGATGCTGCCGAGGTATTTGCCCAGGATATGCAGCAATACTTTGGCAGCAAAAAGCCACTACGATGTGCCAAGCGTGGTAAGGGTATAAAGGTGCGCACCGACAACAACCTCCCCACCGAGGGCTATGAGCTATATATTCAACCCTACGAAATCTTCGTTACGGGAGGCTCCGAGGCAGGCATCTTCTACGGACTGCAGACCCTACGTCAGATGGTTGTGGCCTACGACGGTGTAATCCCCTGTGGCTTCATCGCCGATGAGCCTACGTTTGCCTACAGAGGTGTACACTTCGACGTGTCACGCCACTTCTTTTCGGTAGATGACGTGAAGCGATATATCGACATCCTCGCAGCACACAAGGTAAACCGCCTGCATTGGCACCTTACCGACGACCAGGGCTGGCGCATCGAGATTAAGGCATACCCCGAACTTACGGCCAAAGGCTCTATGCGTAAGGAGACACTCATGGGTCATGGCCTACGCCCTGAGAAGTGGGACGGCACGCCACACGGTGGTTTCTATACCCAGGAGGAGGTGCGTGACATCGTGGCATATGCCCAGAAGCGCAGTATGGTGGTAATACCTGAGATCGAGATGCCAGGACACGCCCAGGCAGCACTCCACGCACTACCATGGTTGGGTTGCAACAACCAGCAAGTTGACGTGTGGACAATGTGGGGCGTAACACCTGAGGTTATGTGTGCCGGCAAGGAGTCTACATACGAGTTCCTTGAGAAGGTGCTTAGCGAGGTTATCGAGCTATTCCCCTCGGAGCTTATACATATTGGCGGCGACGAGTGTCCTAAAGATCGCTGGAAGGAGTGCGAGCATTGCCAAGCAAAGATTAAGGCTGAGGGTCTTGAGAATGAGGAGCAGTTGCAGGGTTACCTCGTGGCACGCATCGAGAAGTTTATTAACTCCAAAGGTCGCAAGATGATTGGCTGGGATGAGATCCTCGATGGTGGCGTGACACCTACAGCTACGGTTATGTCGTGGCGAGGCACT
This sequence comes from Alistipes sp., assembly GCA_045590115.1. GTDB lineage: Bacteria > Bacteroidota > Bacteroidia > Bacteroidales > Rikenellaceae > Alistipes. The sequence goes on from JAZNQJ010000149.1 coordinate 1,497, forward strand.
CAGGGTGGCATCTACGCTGCCGAGCGTGGCAACGACGTGGTGATGACACCCATGAACCTCTGCTACTTTAACTTCTACCAGACAGAGAGTCGTGAGGGCGAGGGACTACAAATTGGTGGACACATCCCATTTGAGATGGTATATGCTTGGGACCCATACGCAGGATTCAGCGAGGAGGCACGCAAGCATGTGATTGGCGTGCAGTGTAATATGTGGACTGAGTATCTCAAGGATATGGATACGGTAGAGAAGATGTTGCTACCACGTCTTGCAGCTATGGCCGAGGTGCAGTGGGCAACAGATCGCCGCAACGAGGCTACAATACGCACCAAGATGGAGGCCATGCGCAAGTTCTACAAGAGATGTGGCTGGCAGTGCGCCCCATACTATTTCGACGGGCGTAAATAATTAATAGTTAACAGAAAACCATGCAAAAGATTATCACATTTGTTCTGGCATTGGCAATGAGTTGCTCACTGACATTTGCCACTGCTCAGTCACCCACCGAAGCGGGCGCAACACGAGGCCAGCTAATTGTACTCACCATCGTACAGCAGAACCAGGCTGCATACGACACATGCATCGGCGAGATTGTCAAGGAGTTGGTAAAATTCAACAAGCAGAGTACGGAGAGCCATGCTGAGTATTGTCGTAGTCTACAGAAGAACTTCATCGACACATGCAAGCATTATGGTGCCAACGATACACAGGCTGCAGAGTTGTGGGGAGAGGTGGCAGCGACAGTGAACGAGGCTCTCAAGAAATATGAGCAGAGTACACCAAAGAGTGACTCGGAACCTGCACCCGCAAATACAAAGACTCCAACACTCGAACAGAAGGGTAAGGAGCTTGGCACAAAGTGTATTGAGACTTTGATGCAGGGCGGTGATGGCGAGGTAGTTGTTGCCGAGATTGTAAAGTATGCAAAGAGCCACTGCAAGAGCGAGGCAGAACTGACACAGTTTATCTCAGGCGTTGCCGACGGCATATATGAAAGCAGCGAGAAGTACGAGTTTGACGAGGATGCTGCCGTATCGTGGGTGGAGGCAATCGAATCACAGCTCTACGAGTAGCAAACCTGCAGTAAATAACGACAATGGGGATGGCCAATTTTAGCCATCCCCATTTTATTGGTTGGAGGTCAATTACACATACTCCTCGTAGGCATACTCGATAGCACGATTTACCTGATCAAGAAATGGCTTGCAAGCTCGGAATAGCTCGGCTGTGCGCTCCACCCAATCTTCGGTCTCGAACCATGAGTTGGTAAGCGGATGCGATAGTATCAGCTCACGCTGACGTAGCAGATGCTCAGTCTCGGGCGTAGAGTTGAAGCCTGCAGGCGTGCGACGTAGAGCATTGGTTGTGTCGAGCTTAAAGCCACTACGCTCAATGTTACGCAACATCTCAGCACCATTATCCTCAATCTCCTCACGCATGCTACGTAGCACGTGACGCTCGGGACATACGTTGCCCGCTGCAAGGAACGACCCTTCGCCCCACGTATGCCCCTTAGGCGAGATATGTAGGTAGTAGCCACCATAGCCACTGCGCTTGCCACCACGCACGATGAAGGCACTCATAAAATCCTTGTATGGCGACTTATCCTTCGAGAAACGCACATCACGATAGATGCGGTAGGTGCAGTCCGACAGGCGCAGCCCCTCGACCGTAGGGTCAAACTTGGCTATTAGCTCCACCAGACGCTCCACGTTGGCATTATGCTTTGCCAACACCTCACGATAGCGAGACTTGTTGCGCTCAAACCACTCACGAGTATTGTTGTCGTGCAGTTCACTCAGGAAATCAAGAACTTCTCGCATAAATTATAAGGTATTAGGTTCAAAATTGTATTGCATTCTTACTGCATCAGCCTAACGGCAGCTAAACGCTCAGCAAGTTTATGAGGATAGCTCTCTATCTGGGCACGTCGCTCGGCAGATGGACGTTTCGCTCCATTGACATACTGTTGCATAAGTGTCTCATTAACACCCATAGCACGTGCCACCTGACGCACGTTAAGCTCTGGAAATGTATTGAATAGCTCACCTATCGAGTTCTCGTCGGGCATCCACTTTGTGCTGTGCTTCTCCATAGTTGTATTTGCTGGTTTGTAAGTTTAAGTGTAAAGGTAGCGGTAATTTCATAAACTTCAAACTTTTTAAGGTATTATTTTTAATACCCGTACGGTAAAGAGGACTGATGAGAACGACTACTGACATAACATCCCCAAGTGGCATGGGTATTATTTTTAATACCCACGTGGTGGAGGGGGAATGTTTGCTTGTATTCCAAAGTGTTGCGGGTATTATTTTTAATACCCATGTGGTGGTGAATATTTGGCTGTACCTACGTGCGGCATGGGTATTATTTTTAATACCCGTACAGTAAAGAGAACTGATGAGAACGACTACTGACATAACATCCCCAAGTGGCATGGGTATTATTTTTAATACCCATGTAATGGAGGGGGAATATTTGCCTGTATTCCAAAGTGTTGCGGGTATTATTTTTAATACCCATGTGGTGGAGTGAATAGTTGGCTGTACCTACGTGTGATACGGGTATTATTTTTAATACCCGTACGGTAAAGAGAACTGATGAGAACGACTACTGACATAACATCCCCAAGTGGCATGGGTATTATTTTTAATACCCGTGCAGCAGAGGTGGGCAATCATGGTAATTGCAACACCCACATACGCTATCTCTTGATGTGGGTATTATTTTTAATACCCGTG
>JAZNQJ010000150.1:0-18263 GCA_045590115.1 Alistipes sp.
CTCTGGGTCTGCATAGATATCCAGCGACAAGGTCTTATCGTTATATGCGAAGTTATCCTCCTCGTTAGCATCCTCATACGAGAACATCATAAAGTAGCTTGAGCCATACTTCGTACCACGAGCGCGTGTGTAGTTATGCTCAACAACATTCTTAGGATCATCCTTAGTGGTAAACATCTCAGGCTCAGCCATAACTGTCTGGCCAGCACCCTCGGCAACAACCAATAGCTGATACTCCTTGACACACTCTAAGCCTGTTACCTCGACAGACTCCTTGCTACCAACCTCGATCTCGTTGCCATTAAGCAGTACGTATGATGGCTCAGGAGCATCTTTCGATGCATACATCACAAGATAAGCAATCTTCTCAGCATTTGCCGAGTTTACTCGGAAATTCATGCTCTCGTGCGTAACCTGTACAATCTCAACCTCGAGCTGAAGCTCAGCCTGAGCCTTTGTAGTAACGTAGAGAGTGTTAGAGCCAGCGAGCTTTTTCACATTCTTTGCTGCAGCAACAACCTTATAGCTTGTCTCAGGGGAAAGACCCTCGGCCTTAACCTCGGCCTTGCCCTCAGCATCAAGCTCTACGGCTACACCCTCGGCCATAATAGCGTCGAGTGTAGGAGTCTCATCAGCATCTGCAAGCACCATATAGCGTGCCTCGGTAGCATCAGTAGTAATAATCGTGAAGCTTACAGAGTTCACATCCTCAATACCCTTCTCAAGGGCAATCGTAGGCTGAGCCTCAGGCTTACCCTCATCAGGGTTTGAATTCTCACAGCCCACGAGGCTTAGGCCAAGAGCTGCCATACAAAGTAGAGCAAGTTTTTTCATAGTTATAGTTGTTTTAGGTTATTATTATTCTGCTATTTACGTGTTAGAACAATATCGCTCATGCCGTAGAAGTTAGCCATCCATCCAAAGCCCGTAAAGTCGTAGGCAAGCGAAGGGTAGCAGTCTGCCTTAGGCGATGATATTGTGAGTGTATTGCCATCCTCCGATACCGCTACGTTGAGCGTTGTGGTAACGTCGATAGACTGCGATGAGCTATCGGCACTCACCATGAAGCAGTTGCCATAGAACATCCAACCGATAACCGAGTGGTGAGCCTGACCATCAATAGTTACCACGTCGCCCTCAGCGATGTCTAATACCCACTTAGGACCAAACTTCTCCTCAGGATTCTCAACACCCTCATCCACAAGACCCTGTATGCCATAGTATGCAATATTATTCCATCCATCAACCAAGGCAACAAGTTGGTTGTTGGCACGATAGTCATAGTCGTAATCCTCGACACTCTGGGCAATAGTCACACTAAACTCCGATGTTGTAGGCTCGCTAAAGCCATCACATACTCTCTGCACGCCTGACCACTCGCCCAAGAGTGACTCAAATAGCGCAGACTCGACACGCTGGTTCTGCTCTACAGCCGATGTAGACTGCTTTGCAGTGACCTGCGCACGATTACCCTTATTGTCGATGAGCATAACGATAGCAGTATACTCGGTCTGGGGTTTAAGACCCTTTTGCTCGATAGTCTGCTCACCAGAGTACTTAACACCGACATTCATTGCGTGGTACGACAGATAGGCATTCTCATCCTCAAGCTGCTCGAGCATTGCATCAACCTTCTGAGTCTCAGCAAAGTAGTAGTAATACTCGGCAACATCTGCCGTAGGCTTACACTCTACCTTCATTGAGTATGGATCAACATCCACGAACGATATGTCAACACTCTCGGTAGAGTCAACGTGCGCTGGCGTAGTAAACTCAGTGTATGAGAACTCGCCCTCAGTATTATCCCAATAGAATGCAAAGATTACAAAGTCAGTTTGGCCACGATAGCCAGCGTTGCTTAGGAAGTCTACAGTATCGCCCTTAAACAACATCTGCTCAAGCACCTCCTCATATGTTGCTCCTGTCATATCTGCAAAGTTGCGCAACGACTCATCAAACTCAGCTTTGATGGTCTCGATATCGGCACTCTCCCAACGGGCTTTGGACATCACATCGCAGTAGTAGTAGGCATCCTTGTCGTCAGGATAAATGCTATATACTACTTGGTAGGCTGTCAGACGCTCCGAGTCAACCTGAATGTCGATAGCTTGATGCTCTGGCGTTGGAGGTGTAGGCTCCTTAGCTGGGTCATCATTGTTGCACGCTACGAATGCAGCGATAGTCAGAAGAGAGATGAGTGCTTTTTTCATGGTAGCTTATTAGGTTTTATTCGTTTTTCTGCCGAATCTTTACACAAAATTAGCCACATCGCTGTTTTTTTATGCGGAAATATATCTTATTTTAGTATAACAGATTCAAAAAAATATATTACATTTGTATTACATTTTTATTTAAACAACTAAACTACAGCTCGTTATGGTATATAACAAACTATACCCCACATACTTAGCCATAATATGCACTTGCGTTGCACTTTTTGCATGCAACACAAGGCTATCGGCACAGGCTATTGCATCAAAAAGTTTAGAGAATAGCTTCGATAACTTCGATGAGTACAAATCCGCAGACCCGATTAAGGCCTTGCACTTTGCCGAGCTAATTGTTGCCGACCTCGACTCCACCGTAGTGATACCCAGAGCTGCTGAGGTATACGACTACCTTGCTGCCCACAACGAATACACGCTTCACAAGTACAACAAGGCACTCACTCTGCGTGAACGCTCACAGAGGATATACGACTCTACCAACGATATCGCCTCGCTAATACGCACCGATGCCCATTTGGGTCGACTATATCTCCGCAACGGCGACTATCACAATGCCTATAGCCATAGCACAGAGGCTCTTACACTCGGCCGTGAGCATGGCGACTCACTATCGGTACGTGAGGCATACTTAGTTCTTGAGCAGGTGACCTACTACTACCACCACGACCTTGACATGGCCATGGAGTACAACCGCCTTGTGGCCGACAGGTTTACAACTCGTGACGAGGCAAATCAGGCGGTGCGTGCGCTCAACAACCGCTTCAACTACAACATCACGCCCGAAGAGGCTGCAGATATCACTCAGCGTGCTGAGCGCATATGCTCAGAGTATAATCTTAACGACCTACTCGTGAACATATATCTCAACCTTGCGATGTATGAGCTGCAGGCCGAGGATACTACAAGTGCTGCCATCTACTTAGATAAGGCTAAGGCGTTGATTAGCACATTCAAAGAGGAGGGCTACTACTACTCGGCACGTGGCTTCTACCACCTGATGACAGGCAACTCCTCGCAAGCTATCATCGACCTAAGACGCTCCATAGAGCTACTCAACAACGGTGACTTCGACTCGAAGAATGTACACTCCTACTTCCTGCTCCAAGACATCTACCGCAACGAGGGACGCTATCGTGAGGCCTACGACGCACTCAAGGCCTTCTCGGAGACATACACACGCCAGCATAACACCGACAATGTCATAGAGCTATCGCTACTCATCAACGACATGGAGCTAAAGCAGGCTGCCAAGGAGCGTGAACGCCTGGAGCAAGAGCATCTCATGGCCCAGCAACATACCAAGGGAATCATCTACACCTATGTTCTGCTACTCATCATCGTGATAAGCATCGGTATGTTGATATACTCACGATACCGCCTTGAGCGCAAAAACCGCCAGCTACAGCGTGAACAGGCCGAGCAGGAGCTACGCTACAAGAATGAGATAATAAAGATTCAGCGACTGCAACAATATCAGGAGCGTAACAACATGGATAAGCTCTCCGAGGAGCTTAACCGCACAGCAAACATTACGGACAACAAAGAGATGCGCAACGAGCTACGTCGTGTAATCCGACAGCTGCAACAGCGTGGTGCCGACAACGATTGGGCCGATGTGGAGATAACCCTTGCCAGCGCCAACGACACCCTCTATGCCAATCTTCTCAAGGAGTACCCCAACCTCACCAAAAACGAGCGCAAGCTATGTACGCTCATACATATGAAGCTATCAACCAAGGAGATAGCCAATATTACTCACCAGAGCATCGGCAGTATCAACGTGGCACGCTCACGCCTACGCCAGAAGTTTGGCATTACGGATAGCGACATCTCGCTCATTGCCTTTCTCGATAGATTTAAGGAGTAATACAAAAGAGTATTGTATGCTATTTTACGATATAAGTTATGGGCAAATGTAATTTTTTACTAACTTTGCAGCGAATTAGATTAAACTAATGGTTTAAAATTATGAAGCACGCTTATGTATTTCCCGGCCAAGGATCACAGGCCATAGATATAAACAAAAATATCTATAATAACATGCCCGAAGCAAAGGAGTTATTTGAAAAGGCTAACGAGATTCTTGGATTTAGAATTACAGATATCATGTTCGCTGGCACACCTGATGAGCTTAAGCAGACTAAGGTGACACAGCCCGCAGTATTCCTCCACTCAGTAATCTTGGCTAAGGCTCTCGGCGTAAAGCCCGACGCTGTTGCCGGCCACTCTCTTGGTGAGTTCTCAGCACTTGTTGTCGCTGGCGCACTCTCGTTCGAGGATGGTCTTAAGCTCGTATCTAAGCGAGCTATGGCTATGCAGAAGTGGTGCGAGCAGCAGCCTGGAGGTATGGCCGCAGTTTTGGGTCTTGATGACAAGACCGTAGAGGAGGTTTGTGCCTCGGTAGATGGTGTTGTTGTCGGTGCTAACTATAACTGCCCAGGTCAGCTTGTTATCTCAGGTGCTGATGCCGCTGTTGATGAGGCTTGCGTAAAGCTCAAGGAGGCTGGCGCACGTCGTGCATTGCGTCTTCCTGTAGGTGGTGCTTTCCACCCACCACTTATGGAGCCAGCACGCCAGGAGCTTGAGGCTGCTATTGCTGAGGCAGAGTTTATGACGCCTGTATGTCCTGTATATCAGAATGTTGATGCTCAGCCATATACCGATGCTGAGTCTATCAAGCGCAACCTTATCGCTCAGCTCACAGCCCCCGTACGCTGGACACAGATTGTTGAGAAGATGATCGCAGATGGCGTAACAGAGTTTACTGAGGTAGGCCCCGGCACTGTACTTCAGGGCTTGGTATCAAAGGTTAGCCGCGAGGTTAAGGCCGAGTCTATCGCTACGTTATAAGCAGCAAGAGATAGCACAACATATAATCTATATGTGATATGGATGTCGGTGAGTGCCGACATCCTTTTTATGTATATACTATAAAAAAATGCGATAATGATACGTAAATAATAAATTTATGTGTATATTTGCACTAATTGCAGGTATCTCTATTTGCAACAACATATTGTTTTGATGAAAGTGTATTAGCTTTTATCCCTTTCGGAAATCTGGTAAATTTCAAAAGCACAGGGAGAGCAACACACTCGTCACTCCGTATTGTCAAGTCTGGGGTGTCCATACCCCGTACTCAATACGAGTGTGGGGTATTGTTTATTTGTGCTTAGGCTTACCAGAGCCTCCGAAAGATAAACTAATCGACTCCACACTTTCTTATTTTAACAGCTTGTCCTGGAGTCCACAAGCACGAATACTTAAATAATTATGAAAAAGCTATTGGTTGTCGTAGCGTTGGCATGCGCTATTGCTATGCCATCGTATGCTCAGGACTACAAAGAGGTAATTAAGGAGCGCAAGGCAATGTCGAAGATGGCGGAAACGGAACTTAACTCAAAGGTGGACAAGATCGTAAAGAAGGAGGCTAAGGCTCTCGCAAAAGAGGGTTGGAAAGCTGCACCTGGAGCACTCCCTATCGAGAAGCAGTTGGAGCGCTCTTATAAGATGCAGTATGAGATAGATGAGTACGGTTTTCCTCGCTATATCAAAGGTGATGCACAGTCAGTTGGTGGCAACTACGATGCTGCCAAGATGTCTGCAATGAACCTTGCAAAGATTAATCTTGCTGGAAATATTCAGACCGAGGTTGTTGCTCTTATCGAGAATGCAGTTGTCAATAATCAGCTCAGCCACGAGGAGGCAGTTTCCACTACGGAGAGCGCTATGGGTGCAGTAAATATGGTTGCTCAAAACATCGGACGTGTCATCACAGTAGTAGAGTTGTATCGTGATGTAAACAAGAGAAACAAGGAGGTACGTGTACTGATTTTCTATAACGCCGAGATGGCAAAGCAAGCTGCCGAGGCCGCTATGCGTGAGGACTTGAAGAAGAAGGGCAGCGACTTGGTGGAGAAGGTAAACGGATTGCTTGGTCTTGATAAGTAGTAATGAAACGCATAGTCTTACTCCTATTGTCGTTGTCGTGCGTGGTTACCACATTAGCACAACGTGTACAAACTATTAGTGGCGAATACACCTACTACGCTCCCGAGAATGTGTCGTTAGAGCAAGCAAAACGCACTGCTATCGAACGAGCAAAGATTGAGGCTATCGCTGCGGAGTTTGGAACAAACATATCACAAACCAACACGTCGTCGATCGTCAATAGCTCTACCGAAGCATCATCGACATTCTCGTCGATTGGTTCAACAGAGGTTAAGGGAGACTGGTTGGCTGACACCAAGGAGCCTGTCGTTGTTATCAACTACAATGATGGGATGTTGGTGGTTACTGCTAAAGTCGAAGGCAAGGTACGTGAGCGCGTTAATGCTGAGTACGACTTAGATATCGCAACGCTGTGCAATGGTATCGAGAGTGAGGTGTTTCACAACAACGATCGCTTTGCAGTGCGCTTCCGCACCTCCAAGAAGGGTTATATCGCAATATTCCTCATCGACGACAATGTAGAGCAAGCATACTGTCTACTACCCTATGAGGCTGCGGATGGATCGTCTCGTGAGATATCGAACAAAGAGGAGTATGAGTTTCTCTCGACACAAGACCCAATGTATCCATATTGTGAAGAGACAATACTCACCACTGACCAAAAGATTGACCACAACAGACTAATAATCATCTTCTCAACAAACGAGTTCTATATGCCCCTTACCGATCGAGGAGAGTTCCTTCCCGAGCTCTGTTTAGAGGACTTCAATAAGTGGCTAAACAAAAATCGAGTTAGAGACGAATATATGTCAGTTATAACAAAAATTGTAGAAATAAAGCAAAAATAAAATTATGAAAAGATATTATATTGTTTACTTGGCACTTTGCGTAATTCTCGTCACGATGTCATCTTGTTCAACAATATTTTGTGGAACAAAAGCTAAGGTTTTGCTTGATGATACTAAAATGGAGCAGTCTGTAAATATCACAACAGATGTAGAACACCACACGAACGTAGACCTACCATATACCGTAAAGGTTAAACGAGGAAAGAAACCCTCAATGATTACAGTTGAGAGTGATGGTTACAGACCTATGCAATTGATTGTCAATAAAAAGTTTAATGCTATATCTGTAATCAACCTCACCAACTGGGTTGGATGGGTAGTTGATGTTGCCACTGGATCGATGATGCGACCTGAGAAAAATGTCTATACATTCCATATGGAAAAAGACAATGCGCCATCAGGTAATTGGGGTGTAACTCCAACCGACACACAGCAACAATACGCTTCAAACACTCCTCCGGCACAAACATATAACCAACAGCCAGCATATAACAACATCAGCGTAAATAATACCACGGCAGCACCTGCTAAGCGTAGCAGCGATGTGGACATCAACATCCCTGTAACAAACAAGAAGGCTGACAACACATTCGTTCTTGTTATTGCTAACGAGAATTATGAGTTTGTCGATAATGTTCAGTTTGCACACAACGACGGCGAGGCATTCCGTGAGTACTGCATCAAGACTCTCGGCGTGCCTGAGCGTCAGGTGTGGCTCTATAAAGATGCAACAGGTGGTATCATTGCTGGAGGTGTTGATAAGATGTTGCAGGCGATGAGCATCTTCGACAACTGCAATGTTATCGTATATTACTGCGGACATGGTATTCCTGATGATAGTACTGGCGATGCCTATATCATCCCTACTGATGGAAAGGGTACTAATACTGCAACTTGCTACTCGCTTAACCGACTCTACAAGACGCTATCCTCGGCAAATGCAAAGAGCGTTACATACTTTATGGATGCCTGCTTCTCGGGCGCAAACCGTGATGGCTCTATGCTCGTAGCAGCACGTGGCGTTGCTCGTGAGGCAAAGAAAGAGGTTATCACTGGCAACACCGTTGTTTTCTCTGCAGCCTCGGGCGATGAGACCGCTATGCCTTATATGGAGAAACAGCACGGTATGTTTACATACTTCTTGTTAAAGAAGTTGAAGGAGACAAAGGGCAATGTAACATATGGTGAACTCGCCGAGTACATTAAGACCAATGTGAAGAAGGAGGCATTCTTAACTAATGAGAAGCCCCAAAACCCTGTGGTGGCAACAAGTGCTACATCTACTGCAACTTGGAAAACTATGAAATTCTAAGTTCACCATTAGGCGTCTACAAGAGGTTGAATAAAAAGATGTAGTTTTAGGCCTGCGAAGCCCGAAAAAGCGGAGTTTACTAAGCGTAAATGAGCATTTTGAGGGCGAGCTTAACGACAAAATACTCTTTTTATTCAGCCTCGTTTTGCACCCTATTTGCCATATTTATTCATGTCATTTCACCGCCACAATTTGCCGTTTCACCGAATGGCAGAGTGTAAATAAAACATACACACAAATCTTATAACAAAGTGGAGGTGGCTAATTAACTTTTTAGTCACCTCCTCTCGTTTTAATTAGTATCTATCGTATTCTCTTTTGTTGCATCCACCACCTCTATTTGCTGGGTGGTATCATCAATCGCAGACAGTCGAGCCGTTGCCTATCTATGGCCGTAGCCTCACCCCAGAAGATTGAACATAACTTGCGTAGCCCCAGCACGTAAGCTTGTGTGTATCAACGATGTGGAGTTTAGTGATAGAGGCTCCCAAGAGATGCAACAGATGCTCGATAGGGTATTTGCAGAGCTATTCCCAACAAAGTCAAAATAGGAGTTGTAGAACAACGAGCAAAACACCTTCAGTATAGTGTTAGACACGTAGACAAATGTATACATTTGTTTTTTTGTAGAAAAATAAGTACATTTGCTTAATAATTAAACTCTAAGTCGAATGTTTGACAACGAAACATTGAGAGCAAAGTATAATCCCGATGGGTCACAACTACGTACTGACCAGCTTGAGCTACTCAGGATGTTGAAGGATTTTGCTGCCATATGTAAGGAGCATAACATAGAGTGGTGGCTTAGCTCTGGAACGTTGCTTGGTGCAGCACGCCACAAGGGATTTATCCCCTGGGATGATGACCTCGACATAGTGATGCTGCGCAAGGACTTTAGACGTTTAGGTCGTGTGATGCGCAAGCTACGTAGCGAGGAGTATGTATTTCACTCCATGGCAACAGATATCGACTATGTCTATGCTTTTGCAAAGTTCCGCAAGCGTAGTGGCGAGGTTGACGAGGGACATCGTCGTAGCAGATACTACAAATATAATGGTCAGTTTATTGATATCTTCTCGATTGAGAAGACTAACTATTTTGCGGCCAGAGCATCAAGCATCATATACAATAATCTGCAGCACCTCACATCGTATGTTAGATGGTCGTGGCTACGTAGACCACTTATTGCGCTTGTCAACATCCTATGTTTTGGCATAGTAATACCCATCTTGCGTCTTATAGGATTGATAAACCCTCGAGGTGAGTACCACTACTCGTTGGGTTCGGGATGGGGTCGTCATCGTTTCTATGCTAAGGATACCTTCCCGCTTGCGACCATTGAGTTTGAGGGGTGTGAGTTTCCAGCACCTAAGGATGTGGATGCATACCTAACGAACGTATATGGCGATTGGCGTAAGCTACCTACCGATGAGCAGATACGACAAAGCATACACTGCCCAATATATGTTGAACAGATATATGGTACTCAAAAATAGAACTACTACTAACCATAACCCCACTTATGATAACCCACGAAGAGCTTAAAGAGCGATACAACCCAGATGGTTCGACACTGCGTCGCAACCAGCTCGAACTATTAGATATGCTACGTAGCTTAGCCCAGATATGCGACCAGAACAACATCACATGGTGGCTTAGCTCTGGAACACTGCTTGGTGCAGCACGTCACAAGGGATTTATCCCATGGGATGACGATATCGACATTGTGATGTTGCGTAAGGACTACCGCCGTCTGGAGAAGATACTCCATAAGATGGATAGCGAGGAGTTTATCTATCAGTCGATGCATAGCGATATAGAGTATGTAAATACGTTTGGTAAGTTCCGTAAGCGCAAGGGCGAAGTCAAGATTACGGGTGGCCGCTACCGCTACCTAAAGTATAAGGGGCAGTTTATAGATATTTTCTGCATTGAGCGCACTCCATATTGGGCTGCACGAGCAGCACGTGTGATATATCTCAATATGCAGTATCCAACAATATACATCAAGTGTAAGTGGCTACGACATACGCTTATACGAGCGATTGAGGGACTTTGTCTTGGTGTTATAAACCCAATACTCCGCCTTGCGGGTCTTATAAACCCTAAGGGCGAGTACCACTACACAATGGGTACAGGCTGGGCGCATCATACTTTCTATATGAAGTACACTATGCCTCTTACGACCATTGAGTTTGAGGGCGAGATGTTCCCAGCACCAAAGGATACAGATGCATACCTAACGAACGTATATGGCGATTGGCGTAAGCTGCCTAACGAGGATGATATTCGAAACAGCATACACTCTACGCAGTATGTTGAGGAGATTTACGGCAAATAATATGTAAGATGAAAAAGGTAATAACATATGGTACGTACGACCTTCTGCACGAGGGTCATGTCAACCTGCTACGCCGAGCTAAGGAGCTTGGCGACTACCTTATCGTGGGCGTAACAAACGATAGCTTTGACCGTGAGCGTGGCAAGCTAAATGTACGTAATAACGTCCTTGAGCGTGTCGAGGCTGTAAAGGCTACGGGCTTTGTCGACCAGGTGATTATCGAGGACTACGTAGGTCAGAAGATTGATGATATCATCAAGTATGATGTCGACATCTTTGCTATAGGCTCAGATTGGGAGGGTAAGTTCGACTACCTCAAGGAGTATTGCGAGGTTAAGTACCTGCCTCGTACTGAGGGTATTTCATCGACAATGTTACGTGCCGAGAGCGAGATAACCATTGGTCTTGGTGTTGTCGGCTGTGGCCGTATTGCCCAGCGATTGGTTGCCGAGAGTAGTAAGGTGGATGCCGTACGCATCAAGTCTCTCTACGACATAGATACAACACGTGCTGAGGCTCTTGCCTTGGAGGGCGCTACGGTTGTGGGCAGCTTTGAGGAGCTTGTCGAGAGTGTCGATGCAGTATATATCGCCACGCCACACCTTGAGCATTATTCTCAGGCTAAATATGCCCTGGAGCATGGCCGTCATGTGTTGTGTGAGACCCCTATGGTGCTTAGTAGCAAGCAGGCAGAGGAGCTTTTTACCATTGCCGAGCAGCATGGAGTAGTGCTTTTGGAGGCTAATAAGACCGCCTACTGCCCAGCGTTTAACCACCTTATAACGCTTATTAAGAGTGGACTCATTGGCGATGTTGTGGGTATTGACGCTTCGGAGTCGAAACTGTGGGGTAGGGAGAAGCTACGTCGTGAGCTTGACCCTGAGCAGGCTGGTGGCTCGCTCTATGAGATGGGCTCATACCCATTGTTGCCTATTATGCGACTGCTGGGTACCGAGTATGAAAATATCAACCTCTATAGTCGTCTAAATAGCGATGGCGTGGATGTATACACACGAGGCATCATGCGTTTTCGCAGTGCAGTGGCCTCGTTCCAGCTTGGCCTCGGCGTAAAGACCGAGGGTAACCTTGTTATATCGGGAACTAAGGGCTATGCCTATGTCCCCTCGCCATGGTGGAAGACTGACTACTTCGAGCTTAAGTACGAGGATCAGAACCTTAACAAGAAGTATTTCTATAAGTGGGATGAGCCAGGCCTTAGATATGAGCTTCAGGAGTTTGTCTCATGCATCGTGAATGGTCGTGGCTACTCGCCACGCTTAACACCCAAGGAGTGTATCTCGATGGCAAGTGTGTTTGAGCAGTTTACGGAGCGTAAAAATTTCTTTGAATTATGAAAAACGCAATAGTTACAGGTGCTACTAAGGGTATTGGCCTTGCAGTAGCACAGATGCTCCTCAAGGAGGGGTATCATGTTGTGGTAACATATGCTCATGACGAACTATCGGCCGAAGAGTGTTCTCGTGTGTTGAGTGGTGTATCTTCTGAGTTTGAGATAGTTAAGGCAGACCAATCGGATAAGGAGGCTATGCGTGAGTTTGCACTTAAGATGCAGCGGTTTGACACTATCGACTGCATAGTCTGCAATGCAGGTACTACGCTTCGTTGCGAGCTTGAGGATATTACCGATGAAGAGTGGGAGCGCATCATGCAGGTAAACCTTAATAGTAGTCTATATCTTATTCGAGACCTCTACAAGCGCATCCCTGCCAATAGCCGCATAGTCTTTATTGGCTCACTTATGGGTATTCATCCTCATGGCACATCGTTGGCATATGGCGTGAGCAAGGCGGCTGTTCATGCCTTGGCGCAGAACCTTGTAAAATGTTTTGATGGTACAAATACTACGGTAAACGCCATTGCCCCAGGCTTTGTAGAGACCGAGTGGCAAGCAACCAAGCCTCAGCATATACGTGATAATATCTACGCTAAGAGCGCCGTTAAACGTTTTGCTACTACCGATGAGGTGGCAGATGCTGTGCGCTTCTGCATAAACAACGGCTTTGTAAATGGCTCGGTAATAGAGGTAAGTGGAGGTTATAGCTTTAAATAAGGAGTATGAGTAAGTTGCCTACAATATCTGTTATTGCCCCTATCTATGGTGTGGAGCGTTATATCGTGGAGTTTGCGGAGTCGCTACTGTCGCAGTCTTACCCAAATATCGAGTTTATATTTGTTAATGATGGTACGAAAGATCGCTCGATAGAGCTTCTTGAGGAGCTTATCAATAGCAAGTATAGCCATCTTCGTCCGCAGATTAAGATTATCAATAAGCCTAATGGAGGTCTTCCTGCGGCACGTCGCACAGGCCTTGACAACGTTACGGGCGACTATGTATATCATGTAGATTCGGATGACTGGCTCTCGGAGGGTGCTATAGAGAAGATAGCGCAAAAAATCGCTCAGACCGATGCCGATATTGTATATTTCAACCTCGTTAAGGAGTATCCTGAGCGCTCAAAACCAAAACGTGATAGGGAGTATCGCTCCGATGAGCAACGAGAGTTTGTGCGTAATATGTACAACCACCGCTCATATGCATGTGTGTGGAATAAGTGCGTGCGCTATAAGCTATATACCGAGCATCTAATCCATACCCCAAAGTATGGCTATGCTGAGGATTGCTACCTTATGTCACAGCTTGTGGGCTACTCTCGAAGCATTACATACCTCGATGACTATCTATATCACTACCGCAAGGGTAATCCTAATGCCTTGACAGGGCAGCAACGTCGCAAGCGTAAGCGTGAGTATGCACTAAACTTTATAGACCTTTACACGAAGTATCGTGATGTGCCTGCGGATAAAAACCCCGTAGCCTGCATCTTTGACGATATCTTGATACAGGCCGGGTGGTACTCTATATTTTATCGCCTCGACCTGTTCAGGGAGTATCCCTGGTTAGCTGAGGCTGTGCGTGGTGCTAAGATTCGTGGTGGTGGCTCCGATGTGCCTCGCGTGGCGCAGCTTATCACCAAGCTTGTGGCAAGATTTAAGTAGCTATTGCCGTACCCATATAAGCTTTGAGGTGTCGTAGCCACGACTTTGGGCTATGGCCAGGATGTTGTTCTTTGTTGCAGAGTCTATATGTCGTGTACGAGCGAGTATCCACAGATATTTTGGAGACTTGCTGCCTACCAAAGCCCACTCATAGTCCTCATCAAGGGCAAGGATGTTGTAGTCGGAGTAGAATATCCAGAAGAAAGATACCCGCAACTGTCCGGGAGCATCTCCCGCCTTAGCCTTGCCATAGGATGTCTTACGACGCTCCGTACGAGAGTTAATACCGGTGTTTGTTACCGATATCTTGCCCTCATCGCCTAAGGCGTAGAATGCCTCGCAGTACTGCAAGTCACGCTCGAAGGAGTGGTCGTAGCGAGCTATCTCGTACCAGCGCCCCATGTAGCGCTTGAGGTCTACGTTGTCAACCGTTGTGTGGTCGATGGTCTGCGCTGTGCTGCTAAGCGCAGTAAGGAGAAGTGTAGCCATAAAAATAATATATCCCTTGTTCATAACTAAAGTTTATGACAAGGGATACATTTATTATGCCACACGATGGCTACTTGCGATATTTGATGTCGTAGGTTGTTACGCTACTGTAGCCCGAGTGGTCAGGTGTTGCAATAATCTTGACTACGTTGCCACGCTTATCTCGCTCTATGATGTAGTGCTGAGCTATTCCCATGAACTGTAGGGTTACGCCATCAAGTTGTGGGCTCTCCATAGCTATGATATTGTCGTAGACGTTATATTTTATATTATTGCTCCATATGGTGCGCTCTATCTCAAGACCACGTTTGTCGTAAACGTAGCTTATCTCTATGATATCATTATTCTCGACAACGTAGTAGCGTTCCATAAGTCCGAAATTGTTGTATACTGTGAGATATACAGTACCATTGTTCCACTTGGTGGGTTCATCAATGCCTAATTCTGTCTCAATGTATCCATTGTCGTTACGTACCACTAAATCGGGGTCAAATGCGCCTTCGTTATCCACCTTGCGCTTCTTGGGGTCAAAGGCGTTCTCGAAACTGCCGGTACACTCACCCTCATCGTTATACCATCTCTCATACTGTATCGTATGGTCATCGTTGTAGCTGTAGTCGTACCTTACTCTTAGCGTACCATAGTCCCACATTGAGTGGTTGGTTATAAAGCCATCCTTGTCATACTCACATGTAGTTAAAAATATCGTGTCACCCTTAGGGTCTACGTCAACCGCCTCGACGATATCGCCACGCTTGTTAAACGTGATTTTTGTTGTCTCATCAACCTTTACCTCATCACCATAGGTGCGTACATAGTGGATTGTCATGCTCTCGACATCTCCGTAGAGGTTGGGTTGTTCGTAGTGGCTGGCATGTCCGTCGTTCCATAAATAACGACTTGGTGCTTCGGGTGCTCTCTTCTGACGCTTAGGCGACGCTGCGGTGCTGATGCCCACTGCAGTAACGAGTGTTAGTAGTAGAATAATTAGTCGTTTCATAGTTGTATGTGTTGTAGTTATTGTAATTTTCTCATATAGAGTTGGCAGATGTTGTATTTCTATCATTCCACGTACTGATATTTGGGCTGAGCGATAGAATTCCAGCCCAGAAACAAAAGACTGCCAATATTCAGAACCAAAAGACTGCCAACATTGTTGTTGACAGTCTTCTCTCTTTTATCTTTGAATATCGTATCGTCTGCTTGCTTTGCTACCTCTTCAGATTATGCTTGTTGCCTCTTCGGTTTACGCCCCCTGATTAGTCGCCCCACGGGATTACGATCTCATCCTCGAAGCCTGGGTTGATACCCACACCACCTGTACCGAATGATGTTGTAAGCATGCGACCCTCGATGACAGTCTCCATGTTACGCTTTAGAGGAACTACGATACCTGTCCACTGGCTGATCTTGTCGCCCACGTACTCGCCATTCTCTATTGATACATCGCCGTTGAAGAATTGGAAGTTAAGCTTTACGTTTGTCTGCTTACCATTCACGAATACATAGTCGTAGCATAGCTCAAGTTCACCATTGTTGTCAAACTTTGCGTGAGCAATGAATGTACGTGTAGGCTCGAAGTAGTTAGGCTTCTGCTCCTCGACGTTGTAACCTGCAGAGACGTACTGAGTATATGTCACCACTGCTGTGATATCCTCTGCGGCATTGGTACCATCCTTCACGTAGTCATCAACGTCGGTGGTGATACACTTAAATCGGCCCTTTGGACGCTCAAGCATGATGTCGTATACGAACTCATACTCACCCTCACGATAGTAGTAGCTCGAGAAGTCAAGCTCCATCATGTTGGTAAACACATCCTTATCATGGTTATCCAACACCTCGATATCCGAGTATACAATCTTGCGTAGGTCATCGGTATTGTAGTACCATGCCTCACGTACATCATCCTGTACATAGTCGCACCATACCAGCACCTTGTACTTCTGAGCATCTACGTCGAATGTGGTAATAGCCTGAGGATTAGGATCCTCAACATTGGCAAATAGCACCTTACGCTCCACAAATACTGAGTGCGATGCAGTCACACGATATAGGTCTACAACATATCGCAAGCATACAGGCTCGGTAAATCGTGTGCCGTTAGGCTTAATACCCTGCGCACGTACTACGTATGAGGTACCTGTCTCAGGGTCGCACTCTACTGTAAGGAAATGCTCAGGAGGTGTCAGGTCGACAGAGCAGCGTACCGTCAGAGTGATGTTATGCTCTCCTGGATACTCATGAATGGTCTTATCGCAGCTTGCCAAAGCAAACCACGATAGCACTATAAGCATAATATATCTTATACGACCAAACATTTACTCTCCGAGTGTTTTCTCTTTCTTATTTTTCTTTGTATAGTCTATGCGGTATGAGATGTCTACACCGAGACGTGTAGGACCCCAATAGTTTACCTTGTCAGTACGAAGGTACTTACCATTGAATACGCCCTCGTATGTGTCATATACTATATTCATATAGCCCACACCTATTGTGAACTCTATTCCCCACTTAGTGTCGCCCTTGCCCAAAGGCATTGCATAGCCATAGCTAAGACCCACGCCCCACAATGCTCTGTTAGGATCCTGGTAACGGTTGTTATTTTCGCCGAACTGCACGTTGAAACCCGATACAGGTACGTGTAGACCGATGAAGTGTCCCTTAATCAGAGGCTCGCCAAACCAATAGCGCACCTCAGGCTGAATTGCAAACACACGAATCTTTCGGTCATAGCGGAAGTAGTCGTATGGTGAGTAGTGGCCAATAACATCAAACGATAGTCTTGGAGCAAGCTTAAACTCAAAACCAAGGTTAGTAATGAGACCAGCAACCTCTACGGCGTTTGTCTTAATGTTCATCAGCGGAGTCTTTGGCTCGGGCTGAGGCTCGGGTGCTGGAGCTGGCTCTGGCTCAGGTTCTGGTTCAGGCTCTGGCTCGGGTTCTGGCTCAGGCTCTGGTTCAGGTTCTGGCTCGGGTTCGGGTTCAGGCTCTGGCACATGCTTGCGTACGGTTACAAGTACGAACCACGCATTACGCATCTGCACGAAGTATTTGCTGTTTAGCTCTCGCCATACGAGTCCGTTGTTGAGCTTGCGCAGCTCAGGAATACGGCCATCGAGTGGTCGACCATTTGCATCCTTAGTTTCGGGATAGTTTGTCTTCAATATCTCGAGTACCTTATCTCGCATTGGCAGACTTTGGTCGGCCTCAATGAGTTGGATGAGGTGACCCCACGCAATATAGTGGTCGTTCTCCACAATCATCTCTGCTGGTACATCGAGATGCTTGCGCACCATGTTCTCCAATGCAACCATACGTGCATGGCTGAGTCGGCGGTTAACCGTTGATGGACCCTCAGGTGATGCAGTACCGCAGAACTCGATAGATACAATCTCTACGAGGGTGTCACGCTGAAGTTTTTCGTATAGCTCCTGAATACGCTCAAGGGCTGTAGCGTTGTTGCGGTAGTTTGGATCGATTACAGTGCTGTTTACTCGGAAGTCCACACTGATGCCATGACGGTCATCGGTCTGCCATGCCTCACTCAGACGCACATCTTGTGCCATACCGATGATTGGCAGTAGTGTCGCCATCAACAGCATTGCGAGTGAAAACCATATGTTGTTCTTCGTAAACATTTCGTAAATCTATAATTTTCTTTGTACCCCGCTAAGGCATACCCTTTAGCGCAACAAGTTGTGGGTATTTTGCCTTCCACTTTTTCGATATTTTCCGAGTCTTCAGGAGGTTGGTCGGCGTGCTGGTTGTTGTCTATTTCTCACGCTTAGCAAACGTCTATTTGTTTGACTCGTCTCTATTCGAGGTTTGCTACTTGGCGTTAATGCTTGACAAAGGTACGTTTTTTATTTTAAACTGCAAAACTTTTTCAACGAAAAATGTGACTTTTGACGCAAATTGAATTTCCCCTATAGAATATTTACTCAATTATAAGGCGAAAAAATGATGAAAATAGTCTTGATTTTCCAATTATTAAAATAGCTAATCAGTAGAAGAATATATTTATATCTGCTTGGTCTATTTGGTGTTAAAATGGCCAAAAAGATAAGACCCTC
>JAZNQJ010000151.1:0-9155 GCA_045590115.1 Alistipes sp.
ATGCACTATCGTGATATGACAGCACACGCCTCTGCGGGTAGCAAATACCCAGGCAAGTATCTCGGCATGGCGGAGCGTGGTACACGCTCGGTGGAGGGTCTTGCAACAGGCCTTGACCATATCGTGGAGCTTGGCGTGACACACGTACACCTGCTCCCAACGGCAGACTTTGGCTCTATCGATGAGTCTAAACCTACGGATCAGTATAACTGGGGTTACGAGCCTAAGAACTATAGCGTGCCTGAGGGTACCTACTCGACTGATGCTGCCGACCCTGAGGCACGTATTCGTGAGCTAAAGAGCTTGGTGAAGGCGATGCACGATGCGGGTCTTTGTGTAGTGCTTGACGTGGTATACAACCATACCACCTCGACAGAGAACTGTGGCTTTGAGCTTACCGTACCTGGCTACTTCTACCGTATGCGTGAGGATGGCACCTTTGCCGATGGCTCGGGCTGTGGCAATGAGACTGCCAGCGACAAGCCAATGATGCAGAAGTATATCGTCGAGTCGTTGGAGTATTGGGTTAAGGAGTACCATATCGATGGCTTCCGCTTTGACCTTATGGCCATCCACGATATCGAGACCATGAACCTTATCCGCAAGCGCCTTGAGGTCTTGAACCCCAATATCTTGCTCTATGGCGAGGGCTGGGCAGCGAGCGCACCTTTGTACGATGAGGCTAAGTTGGCGTTTAAGCGCTATACCTACCAGATGCCAGGTGTTGCAGCCTTCTCGGACGATATTCGTGATGCGTTGCGTGGCAAGCTCGACCTCTCGGCAGGTGGCTTCATCCATGGCGTTGAGGGTAATAAGGAGGCTCTGAAGTTTGGTATCGTTGCTGGCGTTGAGCATGAGGGTGTTGACCATACGGAGGCGTGGACTATCGACCCTGAGCAGCACGTAAGCTACGTGTCGTGCCACGATGACCACAACCTTCGTGACCGCCTTGAGCATATCTCGCCTGAGGCCTCTGAGGAGGAGCTGCTTAAGATGGTGCGCCTTGCGCAGTTTGGTGTCTTCACCTCGCAGGGTATACCATTTATCTTCTGCGGCGAGGAGATGTTCCGCTCGAAGCTCGGCGAGAAGAACACCTACAATATGCCCGATAAGTATAATGCTATCGATTGGTCGCTCAAGAGTCGTTATAGCGACCTTGTGGAGTACTATAAGGGTCTTATCGCACTACGTAAGTCTCACCCTGCCTTTGCGCTTGAGAGTGGCGATATGGTACGCAAGCATCTTAAGTTTATCGAGTGTGATAATGCTGCGGCCGTAGGCTTTGTGCTTGATGAGCTGGAGGGTATTGACTCAGCCAAGCGCATTGTGGTGCTTATGAATGGCTCACGCCAGAGTGTTGAGTTTGCTATCCCTGAGGGTTCGTACCGCTGGATTACCGATGGCGAGCGCTGGACGCTCGATGGTGGCGAGGCTGTTAAGAGCAATGGCACTATCAGCGTAGCCCCAATCAGTGGCGTTATCCTTGCCGAGTTTTAGGCTGTGCCTCATATAATAACAGTGGCGACCGCTCAAATGAGTGGTCCCCATTGTTGTATATAGACGTTTTAGGCTTAGAACCTAAATCCGAGTGTCAGCACTGCCATATGACGGTCTACGCTGCTACGTACGGCAATAGTCTCGGCGTTCTCCAATTCATTCTCCATGCCTGTGCCGTAGAACGATTGGTAGCGGGTGTAGTCGTTGGTGTTGTATTGGTATGCCAAGTCGAGGTATGTGGTGTTACCAAGGCGGAAGCCGATACCCGCAGTAACATAACGCTTTGAGTCGATAAGAGGGCGTGTATAAAGCTCATTAGGGAGGCGCAAAGCACCACCGCTTGCGATGTAACCTACACGAAGGTCAACGGCAGGAAGCAGACGAAGCTCAGCACCAAGACGCAGTGTATTAGAGTTCTTGAAGTAGCTCTGCATAGTTGCCTTGTAGTCGAGGTTTTGGATTGGCGAGCCACGAAGCTTTGTCTTGTTGTAGAAGCTTGCCTCGTAGTCTGCCGAGATGATAAGTCGCTGTGCGATGGTTACCGCAGCACCCACCATAACTCGACTTGGAGAGCTTATGCGCCAGCTATTTTCGCCCTCATCAACCCACTCTGGCGACTCTACATAATCCCTCATATAGCCATTTGTGAGGTCATAGCCATCGGGATTGTTACCAGCACTGAGCGTCTCCGACCACATATCGCCGTAGTATTGCAACCTTAGGTTGTAGGCCGTAGGAGTGTGGTATGCAGCACCGATACGCAACCACGCTGCTGGTCGCCACACGAAGCCGAGCTTGAAGTTTACGCCTGTACCCGATATGCGTGTCGACTGCAGATAGTTCATATATGTGAGCTGGTAGGCCATGTCGTAGCCGCTTGGCTGCGTACCCTCCTCGTAGAGGTAGTTCTCGCCATAGAACACGTTACGGCGGTAGTCAACATCCTGAATGCCAAGCGTGAAGCCGAAGTAAAACTTGTCGACAAAGTTAAAGCCAAAGGTAAAGTCGTACTCGCCAATTGAGCCACGAGTCTCCAGCGACGTGTATTGGTCGATAATGGCATTCTCGCCAATGCGGTCGATAAACCAACCCTCAGCATCCTTATTCGTAAGACCATTCTTGTAGGCAAGCACCGTACCCCAATAGTATGGGTCGTTGCCAAAGTTCATCCTGCCATCTGCATCGGTTGTAAGGCCTTCGACATTAGAGAGCGTGCAGAAGAGGTTGGCTATAGAGTTTTGTGCCTTGTTGTCCCACGATGCGAACTTGATGTTTCGGTTGAAGTCGGCAATGCGGTTATATACAAAGCCGATGTTGAAGTTGGTGAGTGCGCCAGAGCCACGATATGCCGTAAAGACACCACCCATGCTTGCAAGACCAAAGCGATTGGAGCGATCTTTGAACTCATTGCTATCAAAGGGGTCTGTGCCGGGTGTTTGACTCTTGGCAAACTGCATCATGGGCGTGAAGCTCACGTCGCTATTTACGTACATGCCGATGCCTGCAGGGTTGATCGATGCAGAGACCATGTCGGCACCCAAGGATGTAAAGGCGTTACCCATTGCCATTGAGCGTGCTGTGCCGTAGTTATGTGGCGTAAACGAGAGGTTGTACAAATCGCCCCACGTAATCATGTCGTTGTTCAGCGCTACGCCTCCTACGTTAAGCTGCGCCCAGCTACTCTGCACTATAAGCAGACTGCAGAGGGTGGTTGCGACTATTCTATATAGCTTTCTCATGGTTCGGAAAATTTTCGTTACACATTTTGTTGCTAATCAAGGAGTATGCCACAGCGGACATACTCCTCGTTAGGGCGAATGTTATCTGCGTGATGAGGTGCTACCTCCACGTGATGAGCCTCCTCCACTGCTAAACGAGCTGCCCGACGATGAGCTTCGTGATGTACTGCCGGCAATCGTGGTGCTACGGTGAGCCGATGACGATGTGCCAAAGGAGCTTGAGCTTGTCGTAGTGCGGCTACGTGATGATGTTGTAGTGCCACGATAGGTGGTCGTAGTCTTGCCCGTAGATACTCTGCTCGATGAAGAGCCACCACGCTGTGTCGAGGTTGTGCCTCCAGTCTTCTTGGTGCTACCACTGTTTGTGACGGTTGTTGTAGTACCACGACTTGTGGTGCCACCCTGGCGGAAGTTGCTGTTGGAGTTACCCTTGCCTACAGTTGTTGAGCTATTGCCACCAGGTCTTGTGGTAGTACCCGTTGTTGTTGATATCGTGGTATTTACCTTTGTAGAGCTACCTGTGTGGTACCTACTATCGCTATTTACGCCTGTTGATACCGAGCCACCACGTCCTGGGCGTGTGGTAATGGTTGTGTTATTGCCACTATTTGGGCGTGTTACCGAGCCGTAGTTGATGTCGGTTGTTGGCGATGTGTAGCGTGAGCCAGCAGAGCCACGACCGCCATTGAGGTTGCTTGCGAAGTTGCCTCCCGAAGCTCCTGTGCCAGAGGCTATGTAGCCATGGTTAGGACGGTTGTCGGGGCGATGGCCTGGACGGTTGTCAGGACGGTGCTGTGGAGGGCGTGGAGGCATATATCCGGGGTAGTGGTGACCAGGATAGTAGTGGTGACCATGGTAGTGGTTCCAATAGTACCAATCGTTGTGCCATGGGTTGTAGCATATGTTCCAATTCCAATCGTACCACGAGTAGCGAGGATATCCCCACCATGAGTAGTAGAATGGGTCGATATGCATGCTCCAGCCATAGTTCCACGGCGAGGCGTAGAGACCAAAGGTTATGTTTGTTGCGCCCCATGAGCCAAACATCGAGGTGATGTACTTAGGCTCTACCCACACCTGATCGCCTGATATCATGATGTTGTACAACGCTGGGTCGTATGCCGTAGCGTACATCAGCTCACGACTTGTTGAGAGGCTATAGTAGCTCGATGGCATACGGTAGGTTGGCGAGTTGAAACCATAGAGACGGCGAGCATAGGCACTCTCATAGTCGCCAGCGAAAATCGAACCGTAGTTAGGCTCGGAGCTAAGCGATGCGTAGTAGTCCGACTCGGCACGATTGGCATACGCCTCAGCCT
Organism: Alistipes sp.; assembly: GCA_045590115.1. Lineage (GTDB taxonomy): Bacteria > Bacteroidota > Bacteroidia > Bacteroidales > Rikenellaceae > Alistipes. Next base: position 4,556 of record JAZNQJ010000151.1, read on the forward strand.
GACGTGCCTCCCACTGAGCTTGACGTGCCTCAGCCTCAGCACGCTCGGCCTCAGCTTCGGCTTTAAGACGGTTGGCTACCTGAATACGATTATCAGTACGATAGAGGTCGTTGGGGGCAACCGACGATGCGCTGAAGAGCGCAGAACAGCCAGCAAGTAGAGCGCTACCGGCGATGGCTAATATTGCGAATAATCTTCTCATAAGCCTAAAAGTTTTATTGTTAGACTGTAGTGCAAAAACTCTGCACCTTATTCTATCTATCACAAAGATACTAACTTTTTTATTAAAGAGTGCGGTTTATGTGGCGAAATGCACAAAAATGCGGGGTGAACCGCCCAATATAGGGGGTGAATCGACTATTTTGCGCTGAGAGAGTGGATGCGAACCGACCACTTTGTTCTTTGGGAAAAAAGTATTATATTTGCAATAATTTGTTCATGTGTTGCGTTCCGTCCTACGGACGAACCCATGTGACACACTACCGAAAAACAGAATAAAAATATATAACACACAATGAACGAAGTAGTTAACATCAAAGAGCTTAACGCTCATATCGAGCAGGAGTCAGTCTTTGTCGACACCCTACGCAAGGAGATTGGCAGAGTGATTGTTGGTCAGCAGCACCTTGTAGACACACTCCTTATCGGCCTTTTGTCTGACGGACATATCCTATTGGAGGGTGTGCCAGGTCTTGCTAAGACATTGGCAATCACCACACTATCAAAGGCTGTGGATGCTAAGTTTGCACGTATTCAGTTTACGCCCGACTTGCTCCCTGCCGACCTTATAGGTACGCTCATCTACTCGCAGCGTAATGAGGAGTTTGCCGTAAAGCGAGGCCCAATCTTCGCCAACTTCATCCTCGCCGATGAGATCAACCGCTCGCCAGCAAAGGTGCAGTCGGCACTGCTCGAGGCCATGCAGGAGAAGCAGGTGACTATCGGCGATACGACATATGCGCTTCCAGAGCCATTCTTGGTGCTTGCAACGCAGAACCCATTGGAGCAGGAGGGTACATATCCACTTCCTGAGGCTCAGGTTGACCGTTTCATGCTCAAGGCGAAGATATCGTACCCTAAGCGTGGCGAGGAGCTTGACATCATCCGTATGAACCTTCGTGGCGAGGGTCTTCCTGAGGTTAACCGAGTGATACGCCCCGAAGATATTATGCGTGCAAGAGAGGTTGTCAAGCAGGTATACATGGACGAGAAGATTGAGAAGTATATCATCGATATCATCTTTGCTACACGTGAGCCTTCGGAGTATAAGCTCCAGCACCTCCAGCCACTCATCGCCTATGGAGGCTCGCCACGTGCCAGCATCTCGTTGGCCAAGGCTGCTAAGGCCTATGCCTTCATCCAGCGTCGTGGCTATGTAATCCCTGAGGATGTACGTGCCGTATGCCACGATGTATTGCGCCACCGTATTGGCCTTACGTATGAGGCTGAGGCGGAGAACATCACTTCGGAGCAGATTGTTACCGACATTCTTAACAACGTCATTGTACCTTAATGCATCAGAGCGAGAACGAAATATTGCGCCGTGTGCGCCGAGTCGAGATTAAGACACGTGGACTCTCCGACGAGATATTCGCCGGTAAGTACCATACGGCCTTTCGTGGTCGAGGCATGTCGTTCTCGGAGGTAAGAGAGTATCGTGTGGGCGACGATGTGCGTGATATTGATTGGAATGTTACGGCACGCTCGGAGCGCACCCATGTGAAGGTCTACGAGGAGGAGCGTGAGCTTACGATGATGCTTCTGGTGGATGTCTCGCCATCACGTATGTTTGGTAGCTCAGAGCGCACCAAGAAGAACCTTATCACTGAGATTGCCGCTACGTTGGCGTTCTCGGCATCGAAGAATAATGACAAGGTGGGGTGCATACTCTTTTCGGATCGTGTAGAGAAGTTTATACCTCCCAAGAAGGGTCGTAGCCATATCCTCACGATCATCCGTGAGCTTGTGGGTTTTGAGCCTTCGGGACACTCAACAGTTATCTCGGAGGCGTTGCGCTATCTTGTGGGCGTGAATAAGAAGCGCACCACAACATTCCTGCTCTCCGACCTTATTGATGCCCCTGAGGATGCTGCACGCTTAGATGATGCATTGAAGATTGCCTCGTCGAAGCACGACATCATGGCTATCGAGGTATACGACAAGCGTGATAAGGAGCTTCCTGATGTTGGTATTGTGGAGGTTCGTGATGCCGAGACAGGTGCTACAGAGTGGCTCGACACCTCATCACGTCGTGTGCGTGACTATTGGGCTGAGCAGTATACCCAGCGTCGTGAGCATATGCAGGAGCTATTGCGCCACAACCGCATTGATTGCGCTACGGTTGCTACCGATGGCGACTTTGTAGCCGAACTTATTAAGATGTTCAAACAACGATGATAAGACCATCACACATACTCCGTTGGGGCATGGCCTGTGTCATGCTACTGAGCGTTGGTGCAGCACGTGCCGACCGCCCAACGATGAGTGCCTACTTTACCAAAGATAGCGTTGAGGTGGGCGACAGGTTTGAGTATGTCATTGAGATAGAGAAGGATCGTGCCACAGAGATTGGCATCCCCGACTTTGATGGCAACCCTACACCTGAGCAGCTAAAGAGGCGAGCGGAGGGGCTACGCCACATCTCCACATTCAAGGAGTACGATGAGGATAAGCTCGAACTTATTGAGGACTATGCCATAGATACCCTTAAGGTCGAGGGGCGTCGTCTGCATCTGCGTAAGCGATATCTGCTTGCGGTGATGGAGACCGGCGATATGCACCTGCGACCCTCGATACTCTACTTCGAGAAGAATCGTGAGCTTCCCGACACTATCTATGCTCGTGACACACTGACACTCAGCGTTAAGCGCTACGAGGATTTGGATACCTTGAGCTTCCTTGTTGCCGACCCAATGTCGCAGCAGGGCTTTAAGGTTGACTCGTTGCGTGCTGCAGGTCAGCTGCGCACCGATGGCGTACATAGTCTCAAGGATCTGCCGTTCCAATTCAAGGAGATACGTGACTACTTCATTTATGGTGTCATTGCCCTAATACTCTTGGCATTGGTGGTGTGGGGTGCTGCTACGCTCCTCTATCGCTATATTCAGCGTCGTGAGACCGAGGTGCGTGTGATGCCTAAGATTGCCCCACACATTGTGGCTAACAAGGCACTCGTGGAGCTACACAACCGCAAGCTATGGCAGAATGGCAAGTACAAACAATACTATACGGCTCTTACATCGATTATCCGTACCTATATATCTGAACGTTGGGGTATTAGCGCTTTGGAGTATACCACACCGGAGATTATCGACGCCTTGGCCGATATCGATATGCCACGTGATAGCCGTATGGCACTTGTTGCCCTACTGCGCACTGCTGATATGGTGAAGTTTGCTAAGGCCGAGCCTGAAGCAGAGGAGAACGAGGAGAACTACCTTCGTGCCTACTACTTTGTGGAGAACACCAAGCTCATCGATGAGCAGAAGCCAGAGGGCAAGGAGGATATAACCATTGAAACAAAGATTGGCGAATGATGAGAGCTAATATCATACTACGCACCGTTATGCTTGCGGTTATAGCCATGCTTCTTGGTGTGGCATCGCTCTCGGCGCAGCTGCTTCCTGAGCGAGGCTTGGTGCGTGAGGGCAATAAGCAGTTCCGCAGGCATAACTACTATAATAGCCTCAATCGCTATAATGAGGCCTTGGAACATGCCCCACAATCCTACGAGGCGATGTATAATCGTGCCAACGCCTATATGCACCTTATGTTTGCCAATCCGCAGGATACAACGCTTACACGTGAGGTGTCGAACAGCTACTTTGAGCAGATTACCGCCAACGAGTATCTTACTGCACAGCAGCGTGCCGAGGTGTTGCGTAACTTGGGCGAGAGCCTCTTCCTGCAGCAGGAGTACGAGTCGGCACTAAATGCCTTTCGTGAGTCGCTGAAGCTCAACTCCGATGATGCTGAAACCAAGCGTAACTATGTGCTTACCAAGCGTATCGTAGATCAAAAGCGCAACGCTCAGCAACAGCAACAGCAGAACAACCAAAATCAGGATCAAAACCAAAATCAGAACCAAGACCAGAACCAAAATCAAAACCAGGATGGTGGCGGTAATGATGATAAGCAAAACTCGCAGGATAAGGATAATCAGTCCAACAAGGATAACCAGCAAGATGATGGCCAGAATAAGGAGAACCCCGACTCTGGAGATGAGAATCCCGAGGAGGGCGAGGGGGAGCAGAATCCTGAGGGTGGCGAAGAGCCTGAGGAGGAGTCTAACGATGGCGGGCAGCCTAAGCCTGAGGGCTTAAGTGGCGAGCAGGAGCGCATGCTCGATGCTATACAGGCTGAGGAGAACAAGACTCAGGATAAGATTAAGGATGGTAAGCGAGGCGTTGTGCTTCATGGCAAGAAAAATTGGTAGAGTATGAACTTTCAGAATCCCGAAATATTGTGGCTACTACTCATCGTGCCACTACTCGCCACCTACCATATTTGGATAGGTCGCCGACGTGCTACACTTACCGTATCGACATTTAGCGGTGGCGCACCTCGCACGTTGCGTTACCTGTTGCGCCCACTCCCTGTG
>JAZNQJ010000152.1:0-8090 GCA_045590115.1 Alistipes sp.
TGAGCTGTTGACGAGGCTTGAACTCGTGACCTCTTCCTTACCAATGAGGCGGGGCGGTGAGTGTAACTTATTATTAATCTATCAGTTGGATGTGTCGTAAAATAAATTTGTGTTCCAAAACGTAACCCAGCACCTTATAAATACATCTTTGCTGTCTCGATAATTTGAGTTGAAAAAGCGTAAATATCCGCTAATTTTTCGATAGGTTGTCGTGTTCCTACTTTATTAGCGTCAAAGATCTCGATGTACTTTTGCTTAGCATTAAAGTGGAGGCGACATATCGGTTTGCGATTGTTGTCATCACATAGGATAGCGCAATAGCTCTGAGCGTCACGCATAGTAACTCTATTAATATCGAGCGTAGCAGCCAATATGGCTTTAACTATATAATAACCCTGTATCTCATCGTCAGTAGTTACGATCTTATTGTCTTTAGCTGGCTCGGGTTCTGTCGTCTCTGTTGGCTTATCAACCGATGGTACCTCGGGGGCAAAGGCAGACTTCAAACGAATATTAACGCTTTCTGCTATGACTTGATTATGCGCACGAATTACCATAGGGCGGAAGTCTTCAAGTACCTTAGCAGTCACGACACCCTCATAAACCTGCTTTACTAAGAAGCGCACATAATCGTCTGTCGGGTTGGCTGCGAGGCTATTGATCAGAGAGCGAATTGCTCCTACATACATAAGCTCGTGCGCTGAGTTCAAGATCGTATCTACATCGTATTTCTCTCGGCTAAACTCACGCAACTTCTCAATATGACTATCACGAAGCTCTAATAGATTGACTTCAAAGAATGGCATATCATCCATCTTGTTAGGGGTCTCGAGATCGGTAAAGAATTTGTATACGATGCCGTTTGTAAGGAGTCCGAACTTAGCAGGTGATACCTGATAATATCTAAATAGTTGCGCCTTATGTTTCTCGAGGTCTTGCGCCCAGTGCTTACACTCTATAATCATAATGGGCTTGCCGTCGATGTTGATTGTGTAGTCGATCTTCTCACCCTTCTTTGTGCCGTAGTCACATATACTCTCAGGGGTTACCTGCGCTGGGTCGTAAACGTCGTAGCCGAGTGCATTTATGAATGGCATAATAAATGACATCTTTGTAGCCTCCTCAGTATTGACCTGATCCTTGAGTCTTCCTACCCTCTCTGCGAGTGTTAGTAGTTTTTCCTTAAAGTCCATAGTTCGTAGTTTTATTGGTTAATAATCTTTTCAAGCAATTTATCTGTGCGCTCACGCTCACGCTCGGTGCGCTCACGCTCTTTTTCGAGGCGTTCGTTCTGGCGGCACATCTCGTCGAGCATCTGCTGTTGTGCATCTACCATACGCTTTATCTGCTCATCTCTGTTCTTTACAAGTGTCGAGAGGTTGGATGCCAGCGTAAGGTTGGTATTCGTGCGGAACATAGAAACGACAATGCCTATGCTGTATACATTCTCCCTTTCGATAAATACCTCATCAAACTCAGGATTATGTGGCTTGAGCGTGTAGCCATTCTCTCGCACATATACCTTGCGCAACATTGCTCCGTACACCTTTGTATCAACGAGATATGTTGCTCCCGATAGTATATCGCCCTGTGCCGGCATAAAGTGAACAAGGAGGTAATCACCCGGGAAGTAGTACGGCTCCATCGCCTCGGTTATTACCTTCTGGATATAATCCACCCCTTTGAATACCTTTGATAGGGTGAATTGCTCCAGTTCGTTAGGCGATTTCTCTACGAGACTGCGAATGTCTATATCACGAGACTGCACAATGTCATTGCTGACAAAGGGCATTGTTGCACGACAATGCCCCGATGTCTGCTTGTCGCACTTAACAGGTAAAACATCGCTCTTTATTTCCTCGACTTCTACAACTTCAGCCGTAGATACCAGCATTTCGCCGCTACCATTCTCAAGCCACTCAGCGTTTAGCGAAGGGAGTATTTGCTGGAGTCGATTTATAAAGTCTTTAGGGTACTCGACTTTTTCGTTTATAACTTGAGAAAATGCGCTCTCGCTTTTGTACCCAAGTTTTACGCCTAAATCCTTTTGAGATGCTGCTAACCCATTATTTACGAGATATCGAACTAAAATTTTATTACGGTCTATTCTGCTCATATTCAGAATATTAAAAAGTACAACCTAAAATCTTTATAAAAAAATCTTTATAAATTCTTGTTTCTTTAGTATAAAGTCTTTATATTTGCACCAAGAAATACAAGATGCAATGGCAAAGTTAATAATTTCGGATAAAAAAACAAACGCTTTTGGCGTAATATCGAGCAACTTACCCCTTAAGGAGTATGTGGACTCGATAACCGACAAGGTGGAGCGTCACAGAGTCAAAGAGGCGTTGAAGGCAGCTTGCCGAATAACGAGCGACACTCAGCTATGGCGCATACTCAATGGCCGTGCCAATCCTGACGGCTTCCAGCGTGAGGCGATGGCAGAGTATATACGTTGGCACTCAGGCTGTGCCACATTCACAGCAGATACACTATTTCCCATATCATAGCTATGGCAACACGATTAGTAAATATAGAGTTCTTCAACGACCCTTACGGCGAGGTGATGGTGAGCGACAGCGAGGGTGTGCGCACCTATCGTGAGGAGGACAGGGCGCTGACCGATGCGATGTTTACACGCATCGAGGATGAGTACCCAGAAGCGTTCCAAGCACTAACGGCGATATATCGCAAATCGGCACCCAACGCCCCATACTTCAAGTATCGAGTGGTACACCGATTCATACGTTGCAACTTCTCGGTATACGACCGCAAGGTAGATGTCGATGGCGAGGGTAGATTTATGCTCGAGGAGGTGCAGTGTCCTCTGCGTTGCGAGTGCCTATACGCCGGAGTTATATGCGATGCCAAGTTCAACACACGCCTGACCCAGCGCCAGGAAGAGGTGATGCGACTCTACTGTGATGGCCTCGATGCTATAGAGATCGCCGAGCGACTACACCTGTCGCCGGAGACAGTCAAGACAACAAAGCGCAACGCCTTCCGCAAGGCTGGCGTACACAATATCAACGATTTTCGTAACATAACTAAACTATAAGACTATGGCAAAAGAAAAAAACACATTCCTGGTCCCTCTGCATCTTGCGTGCGCAAGAGATGAGATCCGCCCAGTATTTAACTATGTACACTTTATCGATGACTTCGCCTATGCAACGGACGCACACATAGCTATCGAATCGAGCATAGATTACTATTGCGAGGTGATCGACAAGCACAACCTTAACGGTCATTCAATCCACCGTGATGCGTATGCGTTGGCGGCAAAGTGTCCTACCGTTGTGGCTACCGATGAGGGCTTGCGATGCCAGACGAAGGGCGGTGCGGAGTTGTTCTTACCGTATGCGAATATGGAACAGTTAGGCCTGAGAGTTCCCAACATCCCAAGCGTAATGCTTGGCTATGCCGAGCCTGCCGTGCATATTGGCATTCGCCCCAAGTATATGGCTATCTTCGATAAGTGTTTAGTGCATACAGGGGATTCGTTGCGCTTCACAATGCAGGGGGAGGATAAAGCTATCCTTGTTACCTCGGATGGCAACGAGGGCCAGCGTGGAGTGTGGATGCCAACTACTATGGGGACCAACTTCTAAAATTATAGCTATGGAAAAGGTAACATTCACAACACGCAAACCAACAATCATTGACCGCATTAAAGGTTACTTTCAGCGTAGAAAATATATGCGCAGATGGGAGCGTGAGCAGGCAGAGAGATATGCAGCGTATGCTGAGCTAAGAACAGAGAGGAGGGCGCTATGACAGGGTTGTTTATAAGCATCGAAGAGTATGTGCCTGACCCAATCTCGATGGAGGTAGACTGCGCCATCGCCAAGCTCAAACGAATGGATATGCAAGAGGAGTATACGATTATACCCTCGAAGTCTAATGTGGAGGGTTGAGAGCGTAGGCGAGAGCCACAAGGCGCAGATCGCCGACCACGAAAAAGAACGCCACACACGCCGCCACGAGGCGCTGATGGGCGATTTAAACGAAAGACGATAGAGGGTTGTTCTTCATGGTGTCAGTAATTAGTAGTTTTAGGTTTAATAAGTATCTATCGTCTCAGGTTGTCGGCGCTTGACCGTGCCGACAGCCACAAGCCAAAGCAAGGCATATGTTTTAGACATAGTGTTTTTAAAAGTTTGTGATTAATTGTTGTGACCCACTCGATCTGTGACGGCTCTGGTGGTTGGGTAGAGCGAGCCTGACAGCTCCTCTATCCCCAATGGCGATATTGCCAGAAATATGTTATCTATTTTTCCCGCACTTGCAGGGGGTTATCTGCGAGTCCGTTCTTTTCATACTCTCGGAACAGTCCAACCGAGAGGCATTCAAGGCAGAGGGGGTGACCGCCACCTCTGCCAAACCCTGCCGAGGTAGCTCAGTTGGTAGAGCAGAGGACCGAAAATCCTTGTGGCGCTGGTTCAAGTCCAGCTCTCGGCACCCAATTTCCATAGGTAAGTGATTTTAATGTTTAGTCCAGCTGTGAAGCTCGACTAAACACCTGCGATAGTAGCTCAGTTGGTAGAGCATCGGCTTCCCAAGCCGAAGGTCACGAGTTCGAGTCTCGCATATCGCTCAACAAAGTATTAAGAATATGACTGATACTATAACCATATCAAGGCTTGAGCTTAAGCGTCTGCTCGACGCTCAGCGTGAGACAATGCTCAACGAGGTAGAGAGCATTGTGACACGTGCGCTCACAAAGGCTAATATCGCCACAGGTAAATCATCGCCAACGATAAGCCAGGCTGAGGCATTCCGAGTCTATGGCCGTAGTCGTGTGGAGCGATGGGCGGCGATGGGCAAGCTACGTCCATTGGCCGGCGGTAAGGGCAACCGTAAATACTTCAGCGTAGAGCAACTTCAGCACCTCGCTAAAACAAGCATATTTTCAGCATAGATTATGGCAAAAATGATTCCTAATATGGACTCGGCACGTGACCGAGCGCACCTCGTAACGGCCGACGGCCGCAAGGTGGATAACGTAGAGGTTGTACCCAACGCCACAGTATGGCGCTGGAGAGTTACTGTAGGCGATAAGAGCTATTGTGTGAATAGCAACGGCCGTAGATATGCCAACGTGCAGAGCAAAGATGACGTGTTACGTGATTGGCCATACGACGCTATTCAGCGATACATTGAGGGTGGCAGCTACATCGAGAATCACTTGAATGAGCGTGGTATCACAAGAACAATTCCACATCCATCACATTTACAGTAGCTATGAAAGGATATCTCACAATATACCGCTCAATATTTGATACAGCAGAATGGCAAGAAAAGCGCATTTTCTCGGCATTTGAGGCGTGGTTCGACCTGATAGCTATGGCGAGCTATGTAGAGCGTGTGGTGACGCTTGACGATGGCCGAGAGGTGGAGTTGCGTCGTGGCGAGGTATTGGCCTCACAACGCCAGCTTGCCAAGCGCTGGAGCTGGTCGCCAAGCAAGGTGAACCGATGCCTGAAAAAGTGGGCTGCAAGCGACGATAAACGCATAGAAATCTACACCAGGCGTGTGGTTGTTATTATGTTAAGTGAAACGCCAAGTGAAACGCCAAGTGAAACGCCAAGTGAAACGGCCGTCAATGTTATAAAGCTCTGTAACTACGATAAATACAACGGCGTGGTGGCAGAGGGTGAAACGCCAAGTGAAACGCCAAGTGAAACAACTATAAATAAAGATATAGAATTAAGGGATAATAATACACACACACAGTTTATAGAGTTAGTAAAATTCTTCGCAGGTGCGTGTGCGCCACACACGCACGAGGAGAAGCAACAACTCGCAGATGTGGCAAGGGCATTAATGTGTATGCGCCAGGCCGAGAATGAGGAGTGGCAGAAGCTCGACATTGTGACCCGCAACTTGATAATCCTCTGGGATGGCTACCCGCAGTTGCAGATGGCATTTACCGAGCCGCTCAATAGATTTGGCCTAACCAAGCTATCGCAAGAGTATGAGTGGGAGGATGTCCAGGGCGTGATTAACCAAATGGCCAATAAGCTGAGCGCCGGCACTAAGCTGTATAGCTTCTACCTGACATTCGGCGAATGGGCCAAGCGAGACTACCGGATATTAGCCAAAGCAAAGCTCGGCAATCCACGATATGCGAAATTTTCTTAACCTAAAATTATATGGCAAAGCAAGCACAGACAGCAGAACGAGGCAGTGACCTATTCGCAACGGCGATTAAGGCAATGCTTGACCAGCGAGCAGCGGATGACCCGCTGTTTGCAGAGGTCTACAAGAAGGAGAATAAGAGCATCGAGGGATGTTGTAACTACATCATCAGTGAGGTGCAGCGTATGAAGGTCAATGCCCTAACGGATGAGGAGGTGCTGGGTATGGCAGTACACTACTACGACGAGGATAAGATTATAGCCGTCACAGCGCCTGCGTGCGAGGTGGTAGTGCCTAACACACCCGAGATTTCGGAGGCCCGCAAACGTGAGCTTGAGGCAGAAGCAGAAAAGAGATATATCGACGAGGTGATGTCGAAGATGCGAGTACCAGCGGCAAAGCCTAAGGCTAAGCCAGCACCAGCCGGTGAAATGCAAACACTCTTTTAGCTATGAAACCGCAAACAAAACGAGCCAAGCGTGTCACCGAGTTGTGCGCTTTACTGCCTAAGCTGACTGCTAAGCAGCGTGAATGGGCGAAGACAAAGCTGTTTAGTCGCAATATCTACGTCTATGGCGGCCGAGCCTGGTGTTCTGAGTGCGGACGTGAATGGGCGAGCGAGCCTCAGGTGTGGAATGTCGAGGTGGAGTGTCCGAAGTGTGGAGAAAAGCTCACCAGGATAAAGTCTCGCAAGACAGTAGTCAATGAGGTGTCTTACTACTTCACGACGCTCGCAGTAGTAAAAGAGTTTCAGGTGGTGCGCCATTATATGGCAACACGCTCGGCAAGAATAGGCACTCCCGCCCAATATCGATATACTGAGGTAGTGCAGATATGGATAGATGAGGATGGTAATTCGGTTATCCGCTCACGTCCACGCCAGGCATTCACTCGCTACTATGATAAGTGGATAGAGTCTAAGCCTATGGGTATTCGCTATCGCCCATCATATGGGCCAGACCCCTATAAGATTGGTGCGCCGATATCTCCAGGTGCTAAGGTAGCGGCAAGGGTGCGTCGAAATGGTTATACGACAAGATGCGCTGTGGATGACCCAGCGACGCTGATAGTGTCACTTCTAAAGTATCGTTATGTAGAGACACTGATTAAACGCCGACAATATGATCTGCTGAGGTTGTTCTTATGGCGAGGTGAGAAGTCATACGAGAAATACGCACACGCCATACGTATAGCCTACAAAAACCAATACCCGATACGTGATGCGGCATTATGGTGCGACTACATCGACCTGCTTGAATATTTCGGTTATGACACGCATAATGCGCACTATGTATGCCCTAAGTCGCTGTGCATCGAGTATAATAGACTATCGGATCGCAAGGCTGAGTGTGAGCGAAGAGAACGCTTAAGGCGCAGGGCTGAGCTAATGAGCGATGAGTCGAAAGCCTATAAGAAGCGTCTTGGCGAGGCGTTGCAGCTAAACTTAACGTTCGGCAACCTCGAGGCCCGACCACTCCAAGATGTTAAGGAGTTTTACGACGAGGGCGAGAAGATGCACCACTGCGTATACAGCAACGAGTATTATAAGCGTGACGATGCTTTGATATTCACGGTTCGGCAGGCTAACAAGCGTCTTGCCACAGTCGAGGTTGAAATTAACGCACTACGTGTGGTGCAGTGCCGAGGCAATGCAAATAGCAAGCCGCCACGCTATAAAGACATCATACAAATGTTTGAGTCGGCAATGCCGAAAATAGCTAAAAGTGTAAAACGAATCCAGGCGATATAATTCTTATAACTAAACTACTATGGAAATCGAGATTGAGATTAAGTCAGTATTTGGCAAAGTACTATTTGAGTACTCGAAAGAGAGTAATACAGTCAAGGATACACTCGAAGAGGCAGTGAGACGTGGTGCTAACTTGAGAGGTGCTTACTTGAAAGGTGCTTACTTGGAAGGTGCTTACTTGGAAGGTGCTTACTTG
>JAZNQJ010000153.1:0-2273 GCA_045590115.1 Alistipes sp.
GACCCACGTACCCAGGCGGTATTCTCGTTGCGTGGTAAGCCACTCAACTGCTACGGCCTAACTAAGCGTGTGGTATATGAGAATGAGGAGTTCAACTTGTTGCAGGCTGCACTCAACATCGAGGAGGATATGGATAACCTGCGCTACAACAAGGTCATCATCGCCACAGATGCCGATGTCGACGGTATGCACATCCGTCTGCTGTTGACCTCGTTCTTCCTGCAATTCTTCCCCGATGTGATACGTCTTGGTCACCTCTACATCCTGCAGACGCGTCTGTTCCGAGTGCGTAACAAGAAGGAGACTCACTACTGCTATACTGATGATGAGCGTCAGGCAGCAATTAAGAAGTGCGGCGCACAGGCCGAGATTACTCGATTTAAAGGTCTTGGTGAGATTTCGGCAGCTGAGTTCAAGGAGTTCATCGGCGAGGGTATGCGTCTTGACAAGGTGCGCCTAACCAAGGATGACCCAATACAGGATATGTTGGAGTTCTACATGGGCAAGAATACGCCCGACCGTAAGGACTTCATCGTAGGCAACCTACGTGTCGAGGAGGATATTATCGAAAACCTGAAAATGCTTAACTAATGGAGGATAACAGAGATATTATGGAGGTTGATGAGCCTATCACTCGTGATGTGGAGGCTCAGGATGCCGATGTAGTGGGCGATGAGCCTAAGGGTAAGTATGGCCAGCTGACAGGTGCTGACGATAGCATGCGTCGCCTTACGGGTATGTACAAGAATTGGTTCTTGGACTACGCCTCGTATGTTATCCTTGAGCGTGCCGTACCTCACCTGGAGGATGGTCTCAAGCCTGTGCAGCGTCGTATCCTACACGCTATGAAGTGTGTCGAGGATGGCCGCTACAACAAGGTGGCAAATGTCGTGGGTCAGGCTATGCAGTATCACCCTCATGGCGATGCCTCAATCAAGGACGCATTGGTGCAGCTTGGTCAGAAGGGCTTGCTTATTGACATGCAGGGTAACTGGGGTAATATCCTTACCGGCGATGAGGCTGCTGCAGCACGATATATCGAGGCACGCCTCTCGAAGTTTGCCCTTGAGGTGGTATATAACAAGAAGACTACCGAGTGGATGTTGGCCTATGACGGTCGTAAGGAGGAGCCTGTGACACTTCCAGTAAAGTTCCCATTGCTCTTGGCTCAGGGTGCTGATGGTATTGCCGTAGGTCTTGCCTCAAAGATTTTGCCTCATAACTTTATTGAGCTTATAAATGCCTCTATAGCCTACCTTCGAGGCGAGGATTTCCAGCTGCTGCCTGACTTCCAGACAGGTGGTGTGATGGATGCCAGCAACTATAACGATGGTCTACGTGGTGGCTCGGTGCGTGTGCGTGCCCGCATCTCGAAGATTGATAAGCGCACGCTGGCAATTACAGAGATACCCTTTACCACTACGTCGGAGAGCATCAAGGAGTCGATTATCAAGGCTAACGACAAGGGTAAGATTAAGATTAAGAAGGTCGATGACAACACTGCCGAGAAGGTGGAAATTATCATCCAGGTGGCTGCCGATGAGTCGTCGGACAAGACCATTGACGCACTATATGCCTTTACCGACTGCGAGGTATCTATCTCGCCAAATGCTTGTGTCATTGTAGACAACAAGCCTGTGTTTATGGGTGTTAGCGATATTTTGCGCTACTCAACAGACCATACACGCTCACTGCTTGGCAAGGAGTTGCAGATAAAGCTCGACGAACTTAATGAGGCATGGCATGCTGCATCGCTCGAGCGCATATTCATCGAGAATAAACTCTATCAGCTCATCGAGGGTTGCCGCACACGTGAGGCTGCCTACGAGGCTGTGGACAAGGGACTTGAGCCATTTAAGTCTAAGCTACGTCGTGAGGTTACTCTGGAGGATGTTCAGCGTCTTACCGAACTTAAGTTCATACGTATCTCACGCTACGACTCGGATAAGGCTGACAACGAGATTAAGCAGATTGAGAAGGATATCAAGCAGACAAAGTACGACCTTGAGCATCTTACCGACTATGCCATTGCCTACTTTGAGCGCATATTGCAGAAGTATGGCGAGGGTCACGAGCGTCGCACCGAGATTCGTGAGTTCGACACTATCGAGGCTACAAAGGTGGCCGTAACGAATGCCAAACTCTATGTCGATCGTGCCGAGGGCTTCTTCGGTATCGGCAAGGGTATGAAGGATGCCGAGTTTGTCTGCGATTGTAGCGATATTGACGATGTGATAGTGATCCTGAAGGATGGCCGTTACGTTATCAAGAAG
>JAZNQJ010000154.1:0-8381 GCA_045590115.1 Alistipes sp.
AGAGACAGGCTTCGATATTACCCCTGCATCGGAGATTATGGCTATCTTGTGTCTTGCACGCAATGTCGATGACCTCTATGCTCGTATCGGCCGCATCGTGCTTGGCGTGCGCTACGACGATACCCCATTTACCGTTAACGACCTTGGTGTAACAGGTGCTGTGGTAGCACTGCTCAAGGATGCTATCAACCCTAACTTGGTGCAGACCACCGAGCATAACCCTGTGATTATCCATGGTGGTCCTTTTGCTAACATCGCTCATGGCTGTAACTCTGTGATTGCCACACGTATGGCCATGACATGGGCTGATTATACCGTTACTGAGGCCGGTTTCGGTGCCGACCTTGGTGCTGAGAAGTTCCTCGACATCAAGTGCCGTCAGGCAGGCCTCAAGCCAGACCTTACAGTGTTGGTTGCGTCAACCCTTGCTCTTAAGATGCATGGTGGTGTTCCTGAGACCGAGATTAAGCTGCCTAACCCCGAGGGTCTAAAGCAGGGCTTTACCAACCTCGACCGCCATGTTGCCAACCTTCGTAAGTTTGGTCAAACCGTCTTGGTATGCTTCAACCGCTTTGCCAGCGATACCGACGACGAGATTGCTATGGTTATCGAGCATTGCGAGAAGCTCGGCGTGCGCTGCGTGATTAACAACGCATATGCTGAGGGTGGTGCTGGTGCTGCTGAGCTTGCTCAGGCTGCTGTTGAGCTTATCGAGACTCAGCCTTCACAGCCTATCAACTATGCATACGACCTTGAGGATAGCATCAAGGAGAAGATTACCAAGGTGGCTAAGAATATCTACGGTGCTGGCTCGGTAGTCTTTGGCCCACGTGCCCAGAAGGAGATTGCTCTTTTGGAGAAGTGGGGCATGGGCAACTTGCCTGTATGTATCGCCAAGACTCAGTTCTCGTTCTCTGCCGATGCTAAGCGCTATGGCTCAGTTGAGGGCTTCGAGATTAATATCAAGGATATTGAGCTTAACGCAGGCTCAGGCTTTGTAGTGGCTCTCGCTGGCGATATCATGCGTATGCCAGGCCTTAGCAAGACCCCTCAGGCGGGTAATATTCGCCTTGCGGAGGATGGCAATGTAGAAGGCATTGTTTAAGATGGCGGAGTGGCTATAGTATTAGCCACTCCTTTTTTTATTCATTTCGCAAATGACCATATTCCTCTTTCCGACCGAAGTTGAGTCACGCAGGTTTGGTGAGCTATGCCCCCAGGCAGAGATTGTTATCTCGGGCGTAGGCCTTGTGGAGACCTCCGCTACGCTGCTACGCCTAATCACCGAGCGAGGGCTTGGTGCCGAGGATTGTGTGGTGCTATGTGGCATTGCTGGTACCTACGATAGAGGTCTTGAACTTGGTACGGTTGTCGAGGTTACCGAGGAGTGCTGCGTGGAGCTACCTGAACGCTTTCAGAGGTGCTATAGTGCTAAGCCTCAGACACAGTTGCGTGGTGTGCGCTCGGCGAGTGTGCATCGTGGTGGTGAGGGGTGTTCATCGGCTGAGATTGAGAATATGGAGGGTGCTGCACTCTTTGCTATGTGCGAAGCGGCGGGTGTTGGCCACGTGGAGATTCGTGCCATATCCAACATCGTGGGGGATGATTTTTCCAAGTGGCATATCGACCTTGCTACTGAGCGCTTGGCTGAGGAGCTTAAGAGTATATTTTTCAACTGATTATGAAAAGAGCATTAATCTATACCATCGCTATCATTGTGGCGATATTGAGCCTTGTGTTTGTGATTGCCACATTCAAGACCGAGATTATTGAGGCTGTTAAGTGGCTGGCAATCTTGATTATTGTCTTTTGTGCAGGATGGGTTGTTGGACGCTTTGCTCCAACTAAAAAGTAATGGCTATGAGTAGACACCTTAGGCTGAGTATCTCACCATGCCCAAACGACACCTTTATGTTCGATGCGATTATCAACCGTCGCATTGACCTTGGCGGATTTACGTTTGATGTTGAGTATCACGATATTGAGCAACTTAACACCCGAGCGTTGCAGCGTAGTGCCGATATCACAAAGTGCAGTACGGCACTACTTCCATACATAGATGACCAATATCGCCTGCTTGATAGTGGCTCGGCGTTGGGACGTGGCAATGGCCCTCTCCTGGTGCGTCGTTGTGGTGATAGTGGCGTTATACGTCGAATAGCTGTGCCAGGCCTATATACTACGGCTAATGCGCTTATAGGCAGACTGTTTCCCACTATCGCTGAGCGTCAACCGATGCTCTTTAGCGATATTGCCGAGGCTGTGGAGTATGGACAGTTTGATGCTGGCGTGCTTATTCACGAGGGTAGGTTTGTCTACCATAGACGCAACCTTGAACTTGTTGCTGACCTTGGATTGGAGTGGGAACAACGTATGAACCTTCCTCTGCCCTTAGGCTCTATAGTGGTGGCTCGTGATGTGGATGAGGCGGTTGCTCAGCAGTTTGAGGCGTTGTTACGTAGCAGTATCGAGTATGCTATGGCGCATCCCGAAGTCTCAAGAGCGTTTATCAAGAGCCATGCCCAGGAGCTTGAGGATGATGTTATTGATAAGCATATAGCCCTGTTTGTCAACGACTTCTCGCTATCGCTTGGCGACGAGGGCCGTCGTGCTGTGCGTGAACTTACGGGCATATAGAATAGATTAGTGAGATGACATAAACGAACTGTTGTGGGAGTTTGTGATGAAGGTCGCAAGCTCCCTCGCTTTTCTTATTTTCTCCTCATTATTACACATTTAATGTGTAAAATAGTCCAACATAAAGTTTTGGATTAGATTTTTTTTAGTACCTTTGCCCCATTGTTTTGTGAAATTTACGAATTATGGTATACGTTACTCTAATCCTTGCCTTTGTGCTTATCATCGTGGGTGCTATGTGGCTTACGGATGGCTCTGTGGCACTTGCGCAGCGTTTCAAGGTGCCTGAGTTTGTCGTGGGTCTTACGGTTGTTGCCATTGGCACCTCTATGCCAGAGTTGACAGTAAGCTTGCTTTCGGCGCTTGGTGGCAAGGGAGATATGGCTATTGGTAATGTGGTAGGCTCAAACGTCTTCAATGTCCTAATGATTTTGGGTGTGTGTGCCATCTGCTCGCCATTGACATTTACAAAGAGCAATATTCGTCGAGATATCCCTATCTGCATCTTAGCTACGATTGCACTCTTGGTGGTAACGCTCTTTAATCAGGATATCAACCGCTTTGAGGGAGCTATCCTCTTGGCCGGCTATATTGTGATGATATGCCTTATGATTCGTGCAGAGAGGCGTGCCATGGCTTTTGAACCACAGCCCGAGGCAGATGCCGAGCCTGAGAAACCTGCAAAGAAGCCCATGCCATTATGGCGTATCCCTATCTGGATTATTTTGGGTCTTGCAGGCTTGATTTGGGGTGGTGACCTCTTTGTGGATAGCGCCTCGGAGATTGCTCGACAGTGGGGTGTATCAGAGGCCATGATTGCTATTACGCTTGTGGCTGGTGGCACCTCTATGCCTGAGCTTGCGTCAAGCCTTGTGTCGGTGCTTAAGGGCAATACATCGTTGGCCTTGGGCAATGTGCTTGGCTCTAATATCGCTAACATCCTCCTTGTCTTGGGTGCTTGCTCTACGGTAACACCTCTGACTATGGGTGGCGTGGCAATGACCGATGTATATATCGTTGTGGTCTCTACGTTTGTGCTTATGCTCTCGGCATTGGTCATTGGCCGTGATAAGCTCACACGTTTCGAGGGCTTTATGTTTGTGGCATGCTACGCTGCATATGTCTATACGCTGGTTTAAAGTTGAATAACAAATAAACATTGAAGATAATATGGAACAGAGAGACTATTCGGCACGTGGATGGTTGCTTGGGTTTGCGGTCATCGTTGGTGTCGCTGCACTAAGCTTTATCCCTTCAGTCGATGTGTTTGGACTTACTACTAAGGAGGCTGACATTTTGGCTGACCTTCGCCCTATTGAGGATGATGAGGCTGCAGCTGTCCCTGTGGACTATGTGGCAGACTTTGACTATCTCGAGAGTGAGCTTGCCGCTGTTGAGCAGGAGGCTATGGATACGCTGAACAACCCTACGCTACGTTGGATTGCTGTGCCTGAGACTATGCCTGAGCGCCAGATATTGTGTAGCGATGAGGTTAAGCCAAAGTACTCAAGTCGTGCAGTGGCTATCGAGGACTACGATACTGCTAAGGTAACTCGTCTCGACCGCTTTGTGGAGAAACTTATCGATGGTCAGGATGTGCGTGTAGCATTCCTTGGCGACTCGTTCATCGAGGGCGATATCATCACCGTAGACCTTCGTGAGCAGCTTCAGCAGGTGTTTGGTGGTCGTGGTGTAGGCTTTGTGCCTTGCGCCATACCATTTGAGATCTACCGCACGAGTGTTCGCCGTAGCGTGTCGGGCTGGACAGCCTATAGCCTTATGAACACAGGCTCTATCCCTGCGTCGTATCGTGATAAGTTCTTCCTCTCGGGCTACTTGGCTGCGGGACATCGTGGCTCAACAGCTCGCTGGGAGTCTACCGACGTGAAGCCTCACCTCGACTCATGCTCTCGCGCTCGAGTGTTTATTACCAGCCGAGATACAAGCAATATCGAGATTATCGTTAACGACACACTCAAGCATACATTTGGTGTTTCGGGTGCCGACTATGTGCGTGAGCTATATGTCGAGGCTCCTGTGAAGTCGCTCAAGATGCGAGTAGTAAGTGGCAATGTGTTGTGCCATGGTGCTTCGCTTGAGGGTGGTCGTGGTATTACGGTCGACAATATGTCAATTCGTGGTAATAGTGGCCATACCATCTTTGGCTCTGGTGTTGCTGTCAACCGCCAGATTGACAAGATGCTGGGCTATGACCTCGTGGTGTTGGAGTATGGTCTTAATGGCATGCAGCCAGGTCAGCGAGACTTTACCAAGTATCAGGGTAAGCTCTGCGATATGATTGCCTATGTTAAGCGTAGCTTCCCCGATGCAGCAATCCTTATCCTCGGCGTGTCGGATCGTTGGATTAAGGGCGATGGCGGCTGGAAGTCGATGAACTCGGTGCAGATTATGACCCCATTCCAGCGTCGTGCTGCCAAACTTTCGGGCGTTGCCTTCTGGGAGATGGGTAAGGTTGTGTTGTCGTATGGTGGTATTGGTGGCTTTGTGCGTAATGGCTGGGCTGCGGGCGACCATATTCATATCAACTTCAAGGGTGGCGAGCGTATCGCTGGACCTTTGGCCGATGCTATTCGCCAGCGTGCCTACGATATGCTTGTGGAGCGTGAGGGTAAGATTGTGGATATGGTATATCCTCTCGAGCTATCGCCAAAGGATATCTACCCACTACGTAGGGTTAAGAGCGTCAATGAGGTCATTGTGCCTTTTGCCGCAGAGGATATTTTCTAATAAACTGACTAACCCAAGCATTGCAAATGGATCTCTTTAAGTTTGACTCTGAGGTGTGGACTAAGCTCGTTGAGATGCTCCAGTACGACTCGTCGTCGCCTATGACACTCGACAGTGGCTTCTTCCTCTTCGCCTTCATGATATTTGGTCTTGGATATTTGGCCGTACGCAACCACCGTTTGATGCGTACGCTCTATGTCGTTGCCGTATCGCTCTACTTCTACTACAAGATCTCGGGCTTGTTTGTGCTACTACTGCTCGCTGTAGCCATTAGTGACTACCTTATAGGTGGCCGTATAGCTAAGCGCTTTGCTCAGGGCAAGCGATCACGAGGCTGGGTGACACTGAGTATGGCTATCAACATCTCAATCTTGGCATACTTCAAGGTTGGTGGCCTGTTCGAGGAGGCTGTGAACGCTATATTTGGCAGTGGCACGCTAAACCTCGGTGAGATACTTGTGCCTGCAGGTGTGTCGTTCTTCGTGTTCCAATCGATATCCTATGTTATCGACTTGTCACGTGGTGTCATCTCGCCCGTAAAGCGCTTTGTCGACTACCTCTTCCTGCTCTCGTTCTTCCCTAAGGTATTCCTTGGCCCATTGGTGCGTAACAAGGAGTTTATACCTCAGATTGAGCGTGAGAAGATTGTTGTCACTCGTGAGGATCACGCTCGTGCCGTAGTGCTTATCGCCACAGGTCTTGTTAAGTATGCAGTAATTGCTAAGGCTATCGACCAGATACTGCTCATCCCCTCGGTTGCTGGAGAGTTTGGTGAGAGTGGCGTGGTGATGTTTGTGGCGCTGTTGGCCTTTGGTATCCGCCTATACTGCGACTTCTCGGGTTACTCGGATATCGCTATTGGTGTAGCGTTGGTTTTGGGCTATAAGCTCCCCGATAACTTCGATGCGCCCTTTAAGTCGGCTACAATCACTGAGTTTTGGCGTAGATGGCATATATCGCTATCATCATGGTTGCGTGACTACCTCTATATCTCACTTGGCGGTAACCGTAAGGGACGTTTCCGTACATACCTTAACCTTACCATCACCATGTTTGTGTGTGCCATGTGGCATAAGGTTAACCTACCGTATGTCATCTGGGGTCTGTTGCAGGGTGTAGGCCTTGCGCTACATAAGCTATGGTTGGAGCGTGTGCCAGGTGCTAAGGCCTTGGGTAAGGATATGAAGTGGTATTGGAGAATTCCTGCTACACTCTTTATCTTCACGTTCATGACTTTGACATGGCCAATGATTTGCTGTGACGATTGGGCTGGCGCAAGTGTGATTTACGACCGTATTATCCATAACTTTGCCTTTGGCGATATCGTAACTCTGATGCATAGCGCAGGCTTCGGCCTTGTGTTGGTACTCGTAGGTTACTTCCTACACTTCTTGCCAAAGAGTTGGAACGCTGTTGCGGTTAATGTTGTGAATCGCTCAGGCTTTGTGGGTCAGCTTGTTATCATGGTAGTTGCTATTTGGCTTGTTATGCAGTGTCAGTTGATGCTTGCGGGCGATGGTGGCGGTCTACCTGTTTATGCGGCATTCTAAACGAGCAAAAAGATGAGTGGTATAACCTGGGATTGGCCTCTGTTTGAGGTGCTTAACTTCGATGGTCCTGAGTGGCTTGATGCGTTGATGCGACTTGTGTCGGGCATCAAGACATGGATACCACTCTATCTTCTTATTATATATATGGTGTGGCGTCGCTACTCATGGCGTGGTGTGGTGATGTTTATCATCGCCATCGCCGTAGCCATAGGCCTTGCAGACATCATTTCCGGAATATTCAAACAGCAGGGGTTGCTGGGCGAGCTGTGGAGCGATATGCCATCACGTCGTCGCCCGATGTATACCGATGGGGTAGAGGCCTATACCAATGGCTATGGCAGAGCAGCAACCTATGGTACGGTATCGGGACATGCCGCAACAATAGTCGCCATAACGCTACTTAGCTCAATGGTAGTTGGCCACCGTTGGTTCTCGTGGTTGATGGTTGCGGTGGCAATCTTGGTATGTTACTCACGAATATATCTTGCGTGTCACTTCCCTCAGGATATACTTCTTGGCGCAACGCTCGGTGTTGCATCGGCACTTGTCGGCAGATGGCTTTTCAGACGGCTACTACGACTGCAACATTAGGGCTAAAAATCGAAATATGCGCTACAGATAGCTGTGGCGCATCTTTTTTTAGTTTGTGAATAAAGTGTCGAAAAAATAGGTGTGGTGGAGGGTAAAAATCCCATGAAAAATCACGAATTTTGTATGCCTGAATTATCCCCCAAATGCGAATGTAGGGACATTGATATGCTCGATAATTAGTGGTTCGATAGGTGGGGTGATGCCGATTATGTTAGCGAAAAAATAATTAAAATAAATATTCATAAACATGACTCAAAAACCTAATAATGACCAGCTTAAGGTGGTTCGCTACGAGGATGCCGTAGCTGCTTCCAAAGAGTATTTCAAGGGTGATGACCTTGCCGCTCAGGTGTGGGTGAGCAAGTATGCACTCAAGGACTCGTTTGGTAACATCTTTGAGCTTTCGCCTGTGGATATGCACAACCGTATCGCAGAGGAGCTTGCACGTATCGAGGGTAGTTATCCTAATGCTCTTAGCAAGCAGGAGATTTTTGACCTGCTCGACCACTTCCGTTATGTCATCCCTCAGGGTGGCCCAATGACCGGTATCGGCAACAACCTTCAGGTAGCATCACTCTCTAACTGCTTTGTTATCGGCCATAAGAATCCTGCCGACTCATATGGTGGTATCTTCCGTATGGATGAGGAGCAGGTACAGCTTATGAAGCGTCGTGGTGGCGTTGGTCACGACCTCTCGCACATCCGTCCTACAGGTAGCCCTGTACTCAACTCGGCACTCACCTCTACAGGTATCGTTCCATTCATGGAGCGTTACTCCAACTCTACACGTGAGGTGGCACAGGATGGCCGTCGTGGTGCATTGATGCTCTCGTTGCTTATCAAGCACCCCGATGC
>JAZNQJ010000155.1:0-5300 GCA_045590115.1 Alistipes sp.
CAGAGCCTCGCAAGCTCCTCGATATCAAGGGGGCTATACGTCGTGCCGAGGCACGTGCCGCAGTACGCTCGTTCGGCCTTAACCCTGACACGAATGCACACTTCCTCAACATGCCATTCTACGAGACAGGAGGCATCAAGAAGGGTGCTATCACAGATAAGGATATCGACATCATCGTGAAGCTGTTGCGTGACATCCGCCCACACCAGATATATGCTGCGGGCGACCTTGCCGACCCTCATGGCACACACCGCATGTGTATCGAGGCTCTGCTGGAGGCTCTCGACCGCACCAAGGGTGATGATTGGCGCAAGGAGTGTCACCTATGGCTCTATCGTGGTGCATGGATGGAGTGGAACCTCGGCCTTGTAGACATGGCCGTACCGCTATCACCCGACGAGATGCTCAAGAAGCGTCACGCCATCTACCGCCACCTATCGCAGAAGGATATCGTGCCATTCCCTGGAAGCGACACTCGTGAGTTCTGGCAGCGTGCCGAGGAGCGCACACAGAATACCGCTAAGCTCTACGACAAGCTCGGTATGGCTGAGTATCAGGCGATTGAGGTATTTGTAAAGATGTTTTAACGACCAACAATACAACAAACTATAACTATGAGAGTAATCATTAAGGATAAGTCGGCTCAGGTAGCTGAGTGGGCTGCACAATATATCGTAAACGAGATTAAGGCTAAGGCGGCTAAGAGTGATGCACCATTCGTTCTCGGCCTACCTACAGGCTCAACACCCCTTGAGACCTACCAAGAGCTTATCCGCCTGCATAAGGCTGGCGAGGTATCGTTCAAGAATGTGATAACATTCAATATGGATGAGTATGTAGGCCTTGAGGAGTCACACCCCGAGAGTTACCACTCGTTCATGTGGAACAACTTCTTCTCGCACGTGGACATCAACCCTGAGAATGTGCATATCCTCAATGGTAATGCCCCAGACCTCGAGGCTGAGTGTCAGGCATATGAGGATGCTATCGTGGCAGCTGGCGGCATCGACCTCTTTATGGGTGGCGTAGGTGAGGATGGACACATCGCCTTCAACGAGCCATTCTCATCGCTACAGTCACGCACACGTATCAAGACACTTACAACTGATACCATCGTTGTTAACTCACGATTCTTCGGCGGCGATGTCTCTAAGGTGCCTACACAGGCACTCACCGTAGGTGTGGCAACAATCCTTAGCGCACGCAAGGTTATGATACTTGCCACAGGCCGCAAGAAAGCACGTGCTTTGCGCCACGCCATCGAGGGCAGCTACAACCATCAGTGGACACTCTCAGCACTTCAGACACACCCTGCAGGCATCATCGTATGCGACGACAATGCGGCAGAGGAGCTTAAGGTGGTCACCTACCGTTACTTCAAGGATATCGAGAAGTAGGCGAATGATTAATTGCTAATTGGATGGATTTCAAGTTAGTTTCCGACTATACCCCTACGGGCGACCAGCCTGAGGCTATAGAGAGGATGGTGAGAATCTTAGACAGCAAAGCCCCTGATGCCACACTTCATGGCGTTACAGGCTCTGGCAAGACATTCACCATTGCTAACATCATATCCAAAGTAAACCGTCCCACACTTGTCATTAGCCACAATAAAACTCTTGCTGCTCAGCTATATAACGAGTTTAAGAACTTCTTTCCGGAGAATGCCGTAGAGTATTTCGTGTCGTACTACGACTACTACCAGCCCGAGGCATATCTTCCCACTACTGACACCTATATCGAGAAGGATCTCTCAATCAACGATGAGATTGAACGTCTGCGTCTTAACACTGTCGCCACGCTACTCTCAGGACGTAGGGATGTTATCGTGGTATCGAGCGTGTCGTGCATATATGGCTGCGGTAACCCCGAAGATTTCCACTCTACAGCCATAGAGTTTAGGGTGGGCGATAGCTACCGCCGTAACGACCTTCTGCGCATGCTTGTGAATGCGCTATACACACGTACAGAGCATGAGCTACGCCCTGCAACATTCCGAGTCACGGGCGACACGATAGATGTAATGGCGGCATATGGCGAGTTTGGCAACCAATGTTTCCGCCTCATGTTCTTCGACGATGAGGTGGAGGCAATCTACTGCATCGACCCAAGCACAGGGCAGAAGCTATCATCTCTTGACCAGCTTACGCTCTACCCCACAAACCTCTTTGTGACCACTCAGGAGCGTATAAATCGTGCCGTATCAGAGATCTACGTAGACCTCGGCAAGCAGATAGAATACTTTAATAATAACGATCAGGAGGCCTATGCCACACGTCTTAAGCAGCGTGTGGAGTGCGACCTTGAGTTTATCAAGGAGCTGGGCTACTGCTCAGGTATCGAGAACTACTCACGCTATTTCGATGGTCGTGCAGCCGGCACACGCCCATTCTGCCTCTTGGACTTCTTTCCCAACGACTTTATTACGGTCATAGATGAGAGCCATGTGACCATACCGCAGATTCGTGGTATGTATGGTAGCGACCGCGCACGTAAGGAGACCCTTGTGGACTATGGCTTCCGCCTCCCGGCAGCCAAGGATAACCGTCCACTACAATTCAACGAGTTTATGCAGCTCACGTCTCAAAGAATATATGTGAGCGCCACACCCGCAGAGTTTGAGATAGAGCGTTGCGAGCATACCACCGTAGAGCAGCTGATTCGCCCAACGTCGCTTATCGACCCGCCACTCATCATCATCGATGGCGAGAATATGATTGACCGCCTCATTGAGGAGATTGAGGCTACTACACGTATTGGCGACAAGGTGCTGGTAACAACACTCACCAAGCGCTCTGCCGAGGAGGTATCACGCTACTTCGACCGCATAGGCATCCGCAACATGTATCTGCACTCCGACATTGACACCATGGAGCGTGTGGAGATTCTCGACCGCCTACGCCAGGATGAGATAGATGTTATCGTGGGTGTTAACCTGCTACGTGAGGGTCTCGACCTCCCCGACGTGGCACTTGTGGCAGTACTCGATGCCGATGCTGAGGGCTTCCTGCGTAATGTACGCTCAATAACGCAGATGGCAGGACGTGCTGCACGCCACCCCAAGGGTCACGCTATACTCTTCTGCAGGCGTATCACCGACTCAATATATAAGGCTGTTGCCGAGAGCAATCGCCGTCGTGAGAAGCAGATAAAGTATAACTTTGAACATTGTCTCTTCCCTCGTCGTGCGCAAAAGAGCGGCTCAGTGCAGAGTGCATTGCTCAGCGAGCGTGAGGCCACCAAGCCGACAAATATTACAGCATATCCCATCGTCGAAGACCACTACAGTGTTGCTGCAGAGGCAGATACGAAGTACACAACCAAGGATCTTGACACACAGATACGTGAGGCACGTGAGGCTATGGAGCGTGCCGCCAAGTCGCTCGACTACCTCGCCGCAGCACGCTATCGTGACCAGATGCGTGAGCTTGAGAAACTCAAGCGATAACTCATAAAAAAAACATCTCTTACCATATTTTACGTCATTGACACAACTTGTCAAAAAGTAGTGGTTACTTTGCATCGTGAAACAAGGATTAACCCTAAAAAACGATTGCAACTATGAGTATCAACTACACCATCGAATGTCGCCACTGTGGCACACACACCTCGTTTGAGTACTACACGACACGTCGCATAAGCGATGAGCGCAACCTTAACGAGCAGATACACATCGACACCGAGTGTGCGATACGCTGCCCACACTGCCGCTCACGCCTCAATAGCTCGGAGGCCGACTTCCGAAAGCAGGTGACAATAGTGCGTGGGGCATAAAGAATGCTTATAACGTAATAGAGAAAAAGTAACGCCACGATTATGTGAATTGCAAAAAAAGTAGTAACTTTGAGACATAATAATATGTATAATAATATATAAAAAACAGAGATACTATGCTAAAGATAAATATAGGAGAGCAGATTCCAGAGTTCAGCGTCGCAACGCAGAGTGGCGAGGAGTTTAACCTCGATAGCCTCAAAGGCTCGCCAACAGTGCTATACTTCTACCCTAAGGACAACACCTCAGGATGCACACTCGAGGCTAAGAGCCTACGTGACGGCAAAGAGGAGCTACTCAAGCGAGGATATAAGATAGTAGGCGTAAGTCCCGACTCGGTACGCTCGCACCAGAACTTCTGCACGAAGCATGAGCTAAACTTCACACTACTTGCCGACACCGAGCATCAGCTATCTGAAGCGGTAGGCGTATGGCAGCCTAAAAAGATGTATGGCAGAGAGTATATGGGCATTGTGCGCACAACACTACTCTTGGACTCGGAGGCTCGCGTAACTCACATAATCTCGAAGGTAGACACAAAAGACTCTTACGGACAGATTATCAAACTATTGGACAAATAAAAAAACATATATACAATGGCAGAGAAAATTCAAGTAAACGCCGACAAGCTAAAGGTGCTTTCGGCCGTTATGGACAAGATTGAGAAGGACTTCGGCAAAGGCTCTATCATGCGCATGTCCAGCGACTCAGTAACAGATGTACCGGTAATACCTTCAGGCTCTATTACCCTCGATATGGCACTCGGCGTGGGTGGCTACCCTAAGGGTCGTGTAATCGAGATTTTTGGCCCAGAGTCATCAGGTAAGACAACACTTGCGATTCATGCTATCGCCGAGGCGCAGAAGGCTGGTGGTATTGCAGCATTCATCGACGCTGAGCATGCCTTCGACAGCTACTACGCCCAGAAGCTCGGCGTAGACGTGGACAACCTCCTGGTGTCGCAGCCCGACAATGGCGAGCAGGCACTCGAGATTGCAGACTCACTAATACGCTCAAGTGCAATAGACATCATCGTAATCGACTCAGTAGCAGCACTAACACCTAAGGCCGAGATTGAGGGCGAGATGGGCGACTCTAAGATGGGTCTACAGGCACGACTAATGTCGCAGGCACTGCGTAAGCTCACAGCATCAATCTCTAAGACCAAGACCGTATGTATCTTCATCAACCAGCTACGTGATAAGATTGGCGTGATATATGGTAACCCTGAGACAACAACAGGTGGTAACGCACTGAAGTTCTACGCCAGCGTACGTATCGACATCCGCCGCACATCGGTAATCAAGGATGGCGAGGAGCAGCTCGGAACACGTACCAAGGTAAAGGTGGTAAAGAACAAGGTGGCACCTCCATTCCGCAAGGCTGAGTTCGACATCATGTTTGGCGAGGGTATATCTAAGCTCGGTGAGATTATCGACCTCGGCGTAGACTACGGCGTGATTCGTAAGTCAGGCTCATGGTTCTCATATGGCGAGCGTAAGATTGGCCAGGGACGTGACTCGGTA
>JAZNQJ010000156.1:0-2897 GCA_045590115.1 Alistipes sp.
GCCCTATGTCACTCAACAGCATAAGCGGTTTGCAGCCCAATACCGACTATATCGTTGTATGCTTCGGATACGATGGCGCACCTACAACAGCACCACATATCACCCACTTCACAACTACTGATGCAACGGGCGATCCCAATGATTTGGTTGTAACATTTGAAGTCAGCGACATTACACATAACTCTGTAAATGTAACCACTATCCCAACGGTTGGTGCCTACTATTTCACGTTCTATACCGAGGCCGAGGAGTTCGACTTCCTTGTTGAAGAGTATGGCTCAGTAGATGCCTGCGTGGCATATCTTGCCAACTCAGAGATCGACTATGGTGCCGAGTGGTTTGAATGTTCACGTGCCGAGTATCTATATGATCTTGGTGCATCGTTGGGCAAAGAGAAGAACTTCTACAACCAGCTTGAACCCTCAACCGAATATGTTGCATATGCTATTGCTGTGGATATGCAGACAGGCGAGCTGGCATCCGAGAGAGGCTTTGTAAGCGATGTTTTCCGTACGTTGGACAAAATTGTTAGTGACGCCTCTGTCAGCATTGAGTTTGGCAACTACTACGACGGCTCGGCACTCGCTGAGTTAGACCCCGCACGTTTCCTCAACTGCAAGGGATACGCAGTAATGCCTTATACGGTTAAGGCAAGTGACTCGGCTGCAGCTTGGTATACCGGATTCTATGATGGCGACTTTACCGAGTGGGGATGTACCGATGATGACATCTATGCCGAGCTTATCACCTATGGTTGGGAGTGGGGTTCTGAGTATGTTTCGGAGAATAGGGAGAGTGGTATTGCCGTTCTGTCGTATGATACTCCATACACATTCCTCGGCATCGCCAAGGATAGCGAGGAGATCTATGGCCCAGGCTTTATCACAGTAGTAACACTTACACCTGATGGCGTGTCGTCTGCCGAAGAGTTTATTGCAGCCAATCCTGCTGCAAAACCCGCAAAGGCTGCCACACCTAAGAGTATTAAGCGATAGGCACGACTCACATAAACGCAAATGAGAGTGGCTTTCGGGTCACTCTCTATTTTTTCTTTCGAACAAGCCACACAATCTACTATAAGATATTCAAATAATGGCATAAAAACTTCCGATATAAATTTCATTTATAAAATTTGGCAAACCAATAGCACAACACTATCTTTGCAGAGTGTAAAACAGATAAAACAATTAAAAACAATGAAGACTATTTTGTATATTCTATTTGCTGCAACGATGATGATTGGATGTAATAATTCAAAGACAACGAAGGGTTTTGATTCGGTAGATGCAACACGCTTTGCCGAGGTTATTGAGAATGAGCAGGTACAAATCATTGACACACGCACACCGGCTGAGTTCAGCGAGGGGCATATCCCTGGCGCAGTGAACATCGACATTGATGGCGAGGAGTTCGAGGCAAAGGTTGCCAAGTTGGATAAGTCGCGCCCCGTTGCGGTATATTGTCGTGGCGGTCGCAGAAGCAAGGAGGCTGCCAAGCATATGGTAAGCTGTGGCTTAGAGGTTACTGAGCTTAATGACGGCATAGTTTCGTGGAAAGGCGAGGTGGAGAAATAATTCATCTGTATTCGGACTATCATGTCCCGCTATAACCATGTAAGCCTGTTGCTAAATAAATAATCTATACATTGTGCAACTAATAAGCTATAAAATGGCACTAAGTAATTTCTTTTTTGTATCTTTGTGGGTGGCGACTAATACTAACAAATAAATAACCTAACAATGAAAAGACTATTAACATTTGCGGCGATGCTTCTCAGCGTAGGCACGCTAAGCGCACAGCAGGCAGATGGCGGCATCAGCGAGGCTATGCTCCAGGAGATTCGCTCATCACACACACTCACACAGGCCGACAGAGCTGCACACAACGCACTATCACAGGCCTCAATCGCAACGTTGGCAATCAACGGCGAGAACCTTGCAATGATTGACACCCACTTCTCGCACCGAGTGAAGACCAAGGGTATCACCGACCAGCATCAGTCGGGGCGTTGCTGGCTATTCACCGGCCTCAACGTGCTACGTGCCGACATGATTGAGAGGTACAACCTCCCAGAGATGACCTTCTCGCACAACTACCTGTTCTTCTACGACCAGCTTGAGAAGTGTAACCTCTTCCTTCAGGCAGTAATCGACACCAAGCACCTCAAGATGGATGACCGCCAGGTGGAGTGGTTGTTTAAGAACCCACTGAGCGACGGTGGACAGTTTACAGGTGTGTCTAACCTTGTAATGAAGTATGGTGTGGTGCCAGCCGAGGTTATGCCTGAGAACTACCAGACAAACAACACAGCACAGATATCTAACCTCCTGAAGCTCAAGCTTCGTGAGTATGGCCTAAAGCTTCGTGAGCAGAAAGACCGTCGTGCCCCCGTAGCTCTCAAGACCGAGATGCTCAAGGAGATATACGGCATGTTGGTACGTGCCTATGGTGTACCTCCAACAGAGTTCGAGTGGACACGCTACGATCGTGATGGCAAGGTGGTGGATACCAAGACCTACACCCCACAGTCGTTCTATGCCGAGTACTTTGGTGGCAACGACCTTGAGAAGGACTACGTAATGATTATGAACGACCCTTCACGTGAGTACCACAAGGTATACGAGATTGAGTACGACCGTCATGTCTACGATGGCGAGAATTGGGTGTACCTCAACCTTCCTATCGATGAGGTCAAGGCACTCGCAATTGCATCAATCAAGGATAACACAGCGATGTACTTCTCTTGCGACGTAGGCAAGTTCCTACTATCGAAGAAGGGTACGCTCGACATCAATAACTTCGACTACGAGTCGCTCATGGGCGTTGAGTTCCCAATGAACAAGGAGCAGCGTGTGCGCACCTTCGCAAGTGGCTCGTCACACGCCATGACACTTATC
>JAZNQJ010000157.1:0-4398 GCA_045590115.1 Alistipes sp.
TATTCCTATTTGCCCTCATCGGTACAATAATAATAGGTCTCATCTCGATAGCCATAGAGGCTGCAGAACACATGTTCTGACCTAATCTTACAATAGCAGGAGGGCGACAAAACGAGCAGTCGTCCTCTTGCTATATTACTCCGTATATGATTAGTTTTGTGTGACTTTGACAACCTGGTACTCATAGGCTAAGTAGAGTTCGAGGTGGAGCGTGCGGGGTTTGCCGCTGGTGTTTGGCTTGGCGAAAATCTTAAGCTCCTTATTATGACTTGAGCTGCCGTACTCAATTCTGAGCCACTCAAGTTCACGTTGCTCAACATCCTCACGATAGCGTTCATCTTCGGTGCCAATTATTGAGCTTTCATCGCCTATTTTGTAGTTTTGGATTACGGCATACCTGAATGGCTCTTCGCTTGTGATAATCTTCTCGCCACCCTCGCTGCTTAGCGTCACACTCTCAGGATATCCGAAGTCCACCTCCTCGAACTTTCCACACGAGGTGGCAGCAATAGCTATTGCCATAAGGCAGAAGATAACATTTCTCATAGTCGTAGGGTTTGATGTTTGTTACTCAGCTGCTTGTGTTATAGTAATCTGGTCGGTTACAGTAAAGCTGCGTGCGTAGAGCGTTGCATTGCGCTCAGCACCCGTATCGTTAGGCTTCACACGAATGACAATGCCTGACTGCCATTGTGCTAAGGCACGTGTCTGAGGCTCATACTCATTGATTATCTCGACAATCTCAACCCAATCCTCCTTAGGTGTCATGTTACCCTCCTCGTCGGTCTCCCAGCTATCCTCGCCGTAGTTTACAATATAGGCATTATCCACGCCCGTAGAGCTAAGTGCTACAATCTGCTCACAGCCCTCGGCCGTAATGGTGATGCTCTCCTCCAGAAAGTCAACCTCAGGTTTATCCCAAATTTTATTACCTACGATTGTCTTCTCGCATGCTACTGAACCAACAACGGCTACTGCCAAAACTATAAGTTTAATTACTCGTTTCATTTTGTTTTACTTTTTATAATGTTTAACTTTTGTGTATGATTCGTGTCGTTTCCTGATGCAAAATTACTATGGTTTCAGCCCTTAGACCAAATATTTTGAGGGTTAGTTTTTCCGAGCGGTGGTATGAAATGCGCTGATTATCAGCGATTTGAAAAACTAATCTCAGGCATTTATTCATAGTGCTGATAATCAGTGAGTTACGAGTTTGTTAAAATTATAGCTCGGAAATAGTGATGTAAGTTGTTGATATGCAGTTAATTATACTTGTGTCTTAGGTGATGCAAAGTGTTGTATGGGTTAATATGAGTTAGAATGAGCCAAAAGTGGGTGGCGAGACTGAATATGTCATTGCAAAAAAAGAAGTGGGGGTGACTAAAAAGTAAATTAGCCACCCCCACTTTGTCATGAGGTTGAAGAAAAAGATGTAGTTTTAGGCCTGCGAAGCCCGAAAAAGCGGAGTTTACTAAGCGTAAATGAGCATTTTGAGGGCGAGCATAACGACAAAATACACTTTTTATTCAGCCTCTCCCATAGTACCTATATTATATATACTACTTCGCAGCTGACTCCGAAATGCCAAGCTCCTTCTTAACATCTGCTGTGATGTCGGTAAGGGCGTTAGCATCGAAGTAAGCGAGACCTGCTGAAGCAGCCTGGTCGCCTGCTGTGTTGAAGATAGCCATATAGCCACCTGCTGCTGCAACCTTCTTAACGGCGTTGTCTGCCTTCTCATAGATAGGGGCCATAACCTCCTGCTCCTTCTTCTGCATATCCTGCTGAGCAATCTGCTGGAACTCAGCGAAACGCTGCTGAAGCTGCTGCAACTCGCTCTCCTTCATCTGACGGATAGTGTCGGTATATGTCTTCTGATTCTTCTCATAGTCGGCATACTTCTGGTTGAACTCCACCTGAATCTGCTCAAGCTGGTTCTGAAGGTCCTTACCATAGGTCTCAAGGTTTGCTACAGCCTCCTTATACTCAGGCATGTTGGGTACTACCGAAGCGAGGTCTACACGTCCAAACTTCTGTGCGAAAGCCGATGTTGCACCAGCAAAGAGCAAGGCTACGGCGAGGGTCAGTTTAAAAAAATTCTTCATCATTGTTTAATTGTTAATATTATCTAATTTATTAATCTCTATCTTAGTGCCTCGATGATGCGCTGTGTGAAGTCTACACGTGACGAGTAGTACAGCACAGTGGGATTTGCCGAGATGTCGATGACAAGGTCGTAGCCATACTGCTTCGAGAAGTTCTCGATGGTCTGGAACACCTTCTGCTGAATAGGCTGGATAAGCTCCATGCGCTTCTTCATAAGCTCGCCATCGGTGCCAAAAATTGACTCCTGGTACTCGGTAGCCTCCTGCTCACGCTGCAGAATCTGCTGCTCACGCTGCTGGCGCATAGCCTCGCTGAGTGCCGCACGCTGTGCTATATAGTTGTTGTAGAGGGTCTCCACCTCCTGGAACTTAGCATCTACACGTGACTGGTAGTTCTGTGCTAATGTCTCAAGCTGCGTAAGGGCATTGTTGTACTGCTCGATAGACTTAAAGACCTTCTCGCTATCTACAACCATATAGTTTTGTGCCGATACAGCTGTGACGCTGAGTACCAATGCCACAAGGGCAACAATCATTCGTTTCATATCTTAATAGTTTTAAGTGTTTAACCTCATCGTTCTCTCAAATACCCCCCCGCTCTATAAATATAATGCGACAAAGCACAAATTTATTGCCACAGCATACCGATATTACGCTTTTCGGCTAATTAAAATTGCTGTCCGAGTACGAAGTGGAACTGCGAGCCACTACGCTTTGTCTTGCCATATGCTGGGTCGAAGCCGTAACCCCAATCCACACCAATCATACCCACGATAGGGAGGTATAGACGTACACCCACACCTGCCGAACGCTTAATCTTAAATGGTGAGAACTCCTTCCATGAGTTGAAGCCGTTACCACCCTCAAGGAATCCAAGTACATAGATCGAAGAGCTTGGCTTCATAATTACAGGGTAGCGAAGCTCTACGGTATACTTGTTATAACCTACAGAGTAGTAGCTTGATGGATCAAGTGCGCCATCCTCGTAACCACGTAGAGCGATGATGTCTACACCATAGATGTTATAACCCGTCATACCGTCGCCACCGACCTCGAAACGCTCAAATGGCGATACCTTATTCTTGTTGTAGTGACCCAAGTAACCCATCTCGGCACCGAGCATAAGCACAAGGTTCTGATTGGCTGTTAGTGGGAAGTACCAGCGACCCTTGAGCAACCACTTGTGATACTCAATCCAACGGTAGCGATCCTGATCCGAAAGC
The DNA here is from genome assembly GCA_045590115.1 of Alistipes sp. Classification (GTDB taxonomy): domain Bacteria; phylum Bacteroidota; class Bacteroidia; order Bacteroidales; family Rikenellaceae; genus Alistipes. Next base: position 3,329 of record JAZNQJ010000157.1, read on the forward strand.
TTAGGATCTGAGTAGTTCTTGCCATCCCACAATGAGAATGGAGGTGTTGCCTGCACCGATAGCGTGAACTCCGAGCCTGAGCGTGAGTAGAATGGAGCATCTACTGATGAGCGCTGTAGCACAAGCTTTAGCGATAGGGTGTTAGCCACACCGTCGCTGATGATAAACGAGTTCCAGCCCTTGAGTCCGTAACGCTGATAGCCAAGCTCGCCGTAGAACGTAAAGTATGGGTCAGGCCACTGCAGACGCTTACCAAAGCCCACTGCAAGACCCATCGAGCGGTAGTGCATGGTAGCATTCTGCCATACGTAGTAGGCGTTGTTCTGCTCCGAGATATATCCCGAGAATGTGAATGAGTTAGGGCGACGACCACCGAGCCATGGGTCGGTGAAGCTGAGCGATAGCGCCTTATAGTATGTACCGTTGGTCTGTCCCGAGATTGAGAGCTTCTGGTTTTGTCCCGATGGGTATGGTCGCCATGCACCCTTCTTGAAGAAATCTCGCATTGAGAGGTTGTTGAGTGTGATACCCACCGAACCTACGAAGGTGCCTGAGCCCCAACCACCGGCAATGTTAAACTGATCCGAAGCCTTCTCAACCAATGGCCAGTTGACATCTACAAGCTCATCGGATACGGGCTGAATGTCGGGCATGATAGCCTGCTCATCGAAGTGCCCCATACCCATGAGCATACGCATTGTCTGCATCAGCAGCGCACGATTATAAAGCTCGCCAGGGCGTACATACAACTCACGACGGATAACCTCATCGTTGACACGCATGTTACCCGAGATACCAACGTTGTTCACCGTAAATGGCTTACCCTCGTAGATGCGAATCTCAAGGTCGAGCGAATCGGGGCCTACGACCATCTCGGCAGGCTCAATCTGCGACATTAGGTAGCCGTTGTTCTGATAGAGCGATGATATAGACATCTCCTCAGGGTTCATCTCACGACCGATACCAAGTCGCTTATGCAACGACTTCTTGTCATACACATCGCCCGAGTGGATACCGAGCATGCTCTCAAGGCGTGAGGTCTCGTAGATAGAGTTGCCCACCCACTTGAT
>JAZNQJ010000158.1:0-1977 GCA_045590115.1 Alistipes sp.
AGTATGCTGCGGTTTCGCAAGCGGCGACAAGCCGTCAAACTAACCCCACTTATCAATTTTAATTTTTTAAGGAGTTTAGGGAGTTTAAAGAGTTTAGGGAGGTTAGTGTCTATGATGTTCCCCACATCCCCTACACCTCACTAAAGCTTACAGCCTCGCAGACCCCACCTACGAGGCTAACAATAAAACGCCTGGCCGAGGCGTTTGACAAGTATCGGATGGTTAAGACTATTTTGTATGAATAGAATACGACATTTTCTGCTTGTGCTTGTGGCACTCCTATCATCATGGGCATCATGGGCGCAGGTGACATTTAGAGCTGATGCACCACTACTCGTCGCAATGGACGAGCGTGTGCGTGTGGAGTTTACTGTAAACAAGGAGCCTGACGGCGACCACACCTTCCAGGCACCTACCTTCGAGGGTTTCAACATCCTCGCAGGGCCAAGCATATCTACAGGTATGGAGGTGCAGTGGATAAATGGCCATCAGACATCGAGTTACAGCCGTACCTACACCTTTATCCTCAAGCCACAAGCTGCCGGTAAGCACACCATAGGTGTGGCATCAATCATGGTAGGTGGCAAGAAGTACACGACAAAGCGTCTGCCCATAGAGGTCATCGACGAGAATGCTAAGGCTCAACAGCAGGCCTCTCCAACGCCGACACCCAAATCAACAACGCCCAAGGCTGATGTCAAGAAGCCTGAGAAGCGTAACGACAAGAGCATAACATCGAACGATATATTCATCGTACTAAACACCTCGAAGCGTGAGGTGTACAAGGGCGAGGCACTCACAGCCACACTCATGCTCTACACACGTGTGGGATATCCCGATGTGCGAGGCTTCGACCTTCCGCTATTCAACGACTTCTGGACTCAGGAGCTACCGGCACAGGGACAACGTTCACGTGCCGAGCATAATGGTCGTGTCTACGACACCTACCGCCTCGCCGAGTATATTGTTGCGCCACAGCGCACAGGCGAGCTAACGATAACCCCCGCAGAGTTAGACGTAGTAATACAGATTGTCACTCAGGAGGAGAACCCACAAAGTTTCTTCCACGCAGGCCCACAGGTAAGCCTCGTAAACCGCAAGCTACGCTCAGCCCCCGTAACCATAAAGGTTAGGGAGTTCCCCGAGGGCGCACCAGCTTCTTTTAACGGCGCTGTAGGTAAGTTTACCATGTCGAGCAAAGCTCCCGAGGCAACGATGAGTGCCAACAGCTCAAACGAGATATCGGTAACAATAAATGGTAGCGGCAACCTCAAGTTTATCACCGCACCACGCCTCACCGTACCCGAATCATTTGAGCTTTACGACACCAAGGTAGCCGATAATATCCGCACCTCGGCATCGGGAGCCTCAGGAAGCATAACATATAGCTACCCCTTTGTGGCACGTGCCGCAGGCGAGTATACACTTGGCCCCTTGGAGTTCAGCTACTTCGACCTTGAGACAAAAAAGTATCAGAGCCTCACAACAGAGCCTTTCACCATCACTGTAACCAACGATAGCAGTGCGCCAGCCACAACAACAAAGGCTACCCGCAACTATACAGACTATGGTGGTCATATGAAGCAGCTCGATCGTGACATTCGCTTCATCCACACCGACAAGCTCTCGATGCGTGGCTCATCGCTATTTATCTTTTCGCCCCTATATTGGCTTCTTGTGGTACTTAGCATCACAGCCTTCATAGTAGTATATGTCTTTATGCGCAAGCGTATACTTCAGAATCGCAACATCGTGGCTCGCCGTATGCGTCAGGCCGACAAGATTGCTGTACAACGTCTACGTATGGCTGAGCGCTCAATGGCTGAGGGCAACCGTCACGCCTTCTACGAGGAGATGCTACGTGCCATGTGGGGATATATCAGCGATAAGTTTAATATTCCGGTATCGAACCTTACCAAGGAGACCATTCGTGAAGAGCTTTACCGTCGTGGTGTCTCGGCTTCAGATGCTGAGCAG
>JAZNQJ010000159.1:0-5417 GCA_045590115.1 Alistipes sp.
AGTTGGGTACATACAACCCTAACACGAATCCTGCTACAATCGATTTGAAGTTCGACCGTGCTTTGGATTGGGTTCTTAAGGGCGCACAACCTACGGGTACTTGTCGAGCAATTCTCTCGTACAAGGGCGTAATGTATAAGAAGCACCTCATGGGTGGTGTAGCTAAGGGCGCATTCACTGAGGCTGAGGCTGAGGCAAAGTTCAACAAGTGGGCTACTGAGAAGCAGAACAAGATCGATGCTAAGAGCAACAAGCTCGCATCTGACGCTACTGCTGCTAAGAAGGCTCAGCTTGCTGCCGAGGTTAAGGTTAAGGAGGAGCGTGCTGCAGCTATCGCTGAGAAGAAGGCTGCTGCTGCCGCAGAGGCTGTTGCCGCTGCTGCTGAGGAGGCTGAGACTCCAGCTGAGGAGGCTACAGAGGCTTAATCCCTGCCTTTGGTGCATGATCGCGGTGGGACGCATAGGCCGACTATTCGGCACTGATGGCGGAGTGATGATCTCGCTCTACGCAACGTTCCCCGACGATTTCAAAATCGAGGAACCGCTATTTGTCACTATTGACGGATTAGCGGTTCCTATTTTTTGTTCTTCGTTTGAGCGTCGTGGGCAAAATGGTGCAGTAGCTACGTTCGATGATATAGACACTGCACGTCGTGCCGAAGATTTCCTCATTGGCAACGAAATATTTATTTCGGAGGATGACAACGAGGAGGATGACGAGTTCTACATGGAGGACCTCATAGGCTTTACAGCCATTGTAGATAAGCGTCAAGGCGAGATTACAGACTACTACGACAGCGAGGCAAACCCACTATTTGAGCTTACGATTGATGGTGCGGAGCATCTTATACCCGCTGTGGAGGAGTTCATTGCACATATCGACTTTGAGCGTCAAACAATAAAGTTTGTACTCCCCGACGGACTCTTAGAGTTGTAGAACAATTCTATTTAGAAAAATTTAGAGTGTCGAGAGTGTTGCGAATTACTCATTTCTAATCTCTCTTTTATAATTATAATCAACTATGGAAGAGCTAACGGCAAATTATAAGCGTCAAGATATATACGACCCCAAGCGCATTGAGGAGCTAATGGGTCACTATCGTGAGATTCTTCGTCTGCTTGGCGAGGATCCTGAGCGTGAAGGACTTATCAAGACTCCAGAGCGTGTAGCCAAGGCTATGTCGTTCATCACAAAGGGTTACTCACAAGACCCTATCGAGATTCTGCGCTCAGCAATATTCAAGGAGGAGTATCAGCAGATGGTCTTAGTGAAGGATATCGAGCTATTCTCAGTATGTGAGCATCACATGCTACCATTCATCGGCAAGGCACACGTGGCATACATTCCTAATGGCTACATCACAGGACTATCGAAAATTGCACGTGTTGTTGAGTGCTTCGCACGCCGTCTTCAGGTGCAGGAGCGTCTTACGGTGCAGATTCGTGATAGCATACAGCAGGCACTCAACCCATTGGGCGTGGCTGTAGTTATCGAGGCGAGCCATACATGCATGCAGATGCGTGGCGTGGAGAAGCAACGCTCAGTGACTACAACATCGGCATTTACAGGATGTTTCCTATCAGACCCACGTACACGTGATGAGTTCATGCAGCTTATAAAGTAGCGAGTATGAGGGTTGTTGTGGGTCTCTCAGGAGGTGTTGATTCGTCGGTGGCAGCATACCTGCTCAAAGAGCAAGGTCATGAGGTCATCGGCCTTTTTATGCGCAATTGGGTAGACACAACAGGAACACTCGAGGGCGACTGCCCATGGCACGATGACTTAGTATTTGCCGAGCTGGTAGCCAAGCGTCTCGACATAGAGTTTCACCTTGTAGACCTCAGCGAGGAGTACCGCAAGCGTGTTGTGGAGTATATGTTTTCGGAGTATGAGGCGGGGCGAACACCAAACCCTGATGTGCTGTGCAACAGAGAGATAAAGTTTGATGCATTCCTCAAAGAGGCTCTTAAGCTCGGTGCTGAGCGTGTTGCCACAGGCCACTACTGCAGGCGTGAGGAGTGGACAGATGACTCAGGCAAGCAGCACTATCGACTACTTGCGGGTGCGGACCCTAACAAAGACCAGAGCTACTTCCTATGTCAGCTCACACAGGAGCAGCTATCCTATGCCATGTTCCCCATTGGCGACCTACTCAAGCCTGAGGTGCGCCGTATCGCCACAGAGCAGAGGCTCGCAACAGCCAAACGCAAGGACTCGCAGGGCATATGTTTCGTGGGTAAAGTCGACCTTCCCGTATTCCTACAGCAAAAGCTCTCGGCCAAGGAGGGAAACATACACGAGATACTACCCCACTCGCCACGCTTTGTGCGTGATGTGGAGGATGATGACTTCAGGGCGCATGCCGAGCCTTACCGCCTAACGGTGCGTGATGGCAAGAAGATAGGTACACATCAGGGTGCGCACTTCTACACCATAGGTCAGCGTAAGGGTCTTGGTATTGGTGGTCGAAAGGAGTCTTTGTTTGTCATAGGCACAGACGTACGTGAGAATGTGGTATATGTTGGCGAGGGCGACAGCCATCCAGGACTATACCGAAAGGCACTCAAAATTGCTACAAACGAGATACATTGGGTGGATGAGTGCGATGCTATGGCCATTGGCGAACGTCGAGAGTATATGGTACGCATACGCTACCGCCAGTCACTACAACACGCCACGCTCATCATGGAGAACGATGGAATGTATATCCTCTTCGATGAGCCACAGCGAGGCATCACCCAAGGACAGTTTGCTGCATGGTACCACAACGATGTGTTGGTAGGCAGTGGAGTAATCGAGAAATAACGGGACACCCGAAATAACTATTAAAGTAATCTACGAAAATGATAAATGCGCCATAGGAGTTCTATGGCGCATTTATCATATTATCATCATGCGACTACTTCTTGGTTGTAGGCTTCTCGGCATTAACTTTGATAGTCTTGCTCTGAGGTGCAACAGACTTAGGATTAGCAGGCTTACCAACAGGAACGACCTTAGGTACACCACCACTCTTAGCACCATCCTTAGATGGTTTCTGAGGAACGAGCTTAATTGGTGTGCCATCGCTATTCTTTACAGGAGCAGCAGAGGCAGGGAATGATATACCCTTAGAGATCTTCTTGATCTCAGCATTGATAACCACAGCCTCGCCAGGCAACAACGCACGTGAGCCACCTGCAAGCTTACCTGGAGCCCAGATGGTGATGCTACCAAACTCACCAACAAGTGGCAAGCAGTGCTTCAAGGCTGGGAGGAACACACGGTTCATTGGGGTCTTCTGAGACTTAGCAAGCTCAATCTGCTTCTCAAGTTGTGCGATACGAACGCTACGGAGTGAGTCGCTGAGTTTCTCATCCTTCTTGATATTCTCGATATTCTCCTTAAGACGCTTTGTTGCATTATCCGAAGAGCCAAGTATGCGACCACGGAAGGTATACATATCAAACGAGAGCAACAAGCTATCATTAGCCTCAGGCTTAACACCACCCTCATTATTGATACGGTAGTAGAGTGTGTCGCCAGCAACAACAAGCTGCTCAACACCTGGCTTAGTAGCGATATCCTTGAGCCATGCCTTAGCTACAGGAGCGATGTTCTCCTCAATCTTCCTATTATAGCTACGAATAGCCGCCATAGCACGATTCTCAGGGATGCGCATTGCAGCATCTACCAAGCTATCGGCCTCAATCTTCTTGGCATCACGAATAGCCTCAGCAATATAGTGAGCATTGAGAGGCACTCCATGTGTAAGCATATCAGTAGCATTGAGTTCAGCAATAGCCTTGGTGAAGTCCTCAGCAGTGAATGTCTCATCGTAAGGATTAGGTAGCTCCTGGTCGGCATTACCCATCTGACGCATGCGTAGAGCCATCAAATATGGTGCAAGTTTCTCACGCTGAACATCGGCAAAAGCCTTCTGGCGAACCTCAAAAGCCTCGTATGAGCTAAAGCCCTTCTCAAGAGTTGCGAGGAAGGTATCAGCATAGAGGTCGAAGTCAACATTAAGTTCCTTCATATTGACCTTAAAGCCCACAGCTGAACTCATACCCATAGCATACGAGAGTGTATCGAACTCGGCAGCTGGGTCGTTGAACGTACGGTTCTCAACTTTAGCAAAGTATGACTTGTCGCCACCGCACGATACAAGTGTGGCACACAGAGCCACAGCAAAAAAGATTTTCTTCATAGTTTAAAATTTATAAGTTTATCTTGTAATTACTTTGTTAAGACGTAGGTCGTAGAACAGCATCTGGTTTGGCTTTACACCAATACTATCGAGGCCTGCCGAGCTATAGGCGAGTGCTGAGGGTATCCACACCATCATATGTCCACCAGGGCCAATAAGGCGTACTGCCTCCTGAAGACCCTTTGGAAGTTTACCAAGAGCATGACGTAGCTCTCGCTTGGTATTATATGTGGTGTCGAGCTGTTGACCGGCAACGTTGCTGATGGTGTAGTTCAGCACCACAGTATCACGACTGCCACGTGGCGAGCTTTTAACGTCACCGAGCGTAAGAATCTTATACGTCAGCCCTGAGTTAGTAGCCACAAACTTACGGTCAGACTTACGCAAATCCACTAAAAATTGCGTCTCAATAGCCTTGGTGCGCTCATAGACATCGAAGTTCATATACTTCAAAAAGGCATATCGTGCCTCATCATCGTTGAGTTTTTGTTGTCCTGCATAAACATCTCGGATAGCTTGACAGACAACATCGACATTAAGCAACGAGTCCATCTCTATGAGGTTGAGCCCCATGTTCATGCCCAAGGCATACGACACCGAGTCGATACCACTCTGCATAGCATAATCCTGAGACGTAGTAGCACCTCGACGGCTACATGACACCATAGATATGATAACTATAACAATTAGTGCAGATAATGCTCTTTTCATATTTCAGGCCTCTTATTTTGTCTGTTTTTTGTTAAAGATGATGATTAGCAGCGAACCAACTACTGCTGCGATAGCAGATGATAGAAGGATTGATATCTTACCCTTATTTATAAGGTCCATGTGTGTCGCTGAATCAAAGGCGAGGTTGTCAACAAATATCGACATGGTAAAGCCGATACCACCCAAGCAAGCTACCGCAAAGAGCATCTTCCATGTTGCACCTGCAGGACACTCAGCGATACCAAACTTGACAGCCAAGAAGCTAAACAACGTGATACCTAATGGCTTACCAAGTACCAAACCGAAGAAGATACCCATACCTATAGAGCCAAGTTCTGTGCTATACTCAAATATGTTAAAGTACTCCACCGAGTCGATATGCACACCTGCATTTGCAAGCGCAAAGATAGGCATGATGAGGAAGTTGACATAGGGCATTAGCAGATGCTCCACACGATGGCTCATGCTCTCAGCACCATTAGATATCTGCTTCATACGGTTGAAATAGTATGTACGC
>JAZNQJ010000160.1:0-9538 GCA_045590115.1 Alistipes sp.
CGAAATTGAACCGGATGGGGACATACTTGAGGTATTTCCCCATTCGGGGCAATGAGCCAGACGACGCAGATGGCCCTTTATCACAACAAATTACTCGATTTCCCAGTCAAACCCATCCTTACGATCCTTAACTCGGATGCCTATTGCAGTGAGGTTATCACGAATCTTATCTGATGTAGCCCAATCCTTGGCTGCCTTAGCCTCAAGGCGCATGTTGAGCAACATCTCTACAAGTGGCGACACCATATCCTTGCCACCAGCCTCTGCAGCCTTCTCGTTGCGTAGGCCGAGGATGTCGAACACGTAGCGGTTTACTATAGACTTCAGTCTCTCAAGGTCGTCGGCAGAGAGTGTCTGCTGACCCTCAGCTGCCTGGTTGATGATACGCACCCAGTCGAAGAGTGCCGAGATTACCATTGGCGAGTTAAGGTCATCGGCCATAGCCTCGCCACAGCGACGCTCAAGGTCTGAGACATCTACTGATGAGCTTGCCTGAGGCTTAATCTTTGCGAGGGTCTCTACAGCCTTCATCATACGATCCAAGCCCTTCTCGGCGGCCTGCAACGCCTCGTTCGAGAAGTCAAGCGTTGAGCGGTAGTGTGCCTGAAGCACGAAGAAGCGTATGGTCATTGGCGAGTATGCCTGCTCAAGCATAGGGTGTGAGCCTGTGAAGAGTTGCTCAAGGGTGATGAAGTTACCCAGCGACTTACCCATCTTCTGGCCATTGATAGTAATCATGTTGTTATGCACCCAATAGCGTGCTGAGTCCTTGCCGAGAGCCGCTGTAGACTGTGCAATCTCGCACTCATGGTGAGGGAACATAAGGTCCATACCGCCGCCATGGATATCGAACTGCTCGCCAAGATACTTGGTACTCATCGCCGAACACTCCATATGCCAGCCAGGGAAGCCATCGCTCCATGGTGATGGCCAGCGCATAATATGCTCAGGCGAGGCCTTCTTCCATAGCGCAAAGTCGTAAGAGTGGTGCTTATCTGACTGACCATCAAGCTCACGTGTGTTGGTAACGATATCATCGAGGTTACGTCCCGACAGGCGGCCATAGTGGTAGTCATGATTATACTTCTCAACATCGAAATATATTGAGCCGTTAGACTCGTAGGCATAGCCCGCATCAAGGATGCGCTTTACCATCTCAATCTGCTCGATGATATGTCCTGAGGCGTGAGGCTCGATAGATGGCGACTTCACGCCAAGCTCACGCATAGCATCGTGGTAACGCTCGGTGTAGTAGTGGGCAATCTCCATAGGCTCCAGCTGCTCAAGGCGAGCCTTCTTTGCAATCTTATCCTCACCCTCATCGGCATCCTGCTCAAGGTGACCTACGTCGGTGATGTTACGTACGTAGCGTACCTTATAGCCCAACGACTGTAGGTAGCGGAACAAGAGGTCGAAGGTTACTGCAGGGCGTGCATGACCCAGGTGTGGATCACCATAAACGGTAGGGCCGCAGACATACATGCCTACATGTTCAGGGTTGATAGGCTCGAACGTCTCCTTGCGACGTGTGAGCGTGTTGTACAATACGATTTTCTCCATGTCTATATCTGTTTTATGTTTTATCTCTGGCTTGCAATATCGCTTATTACGCCACGAAGCTCCGCACGATCGAGGAACTTGTTCATAACCTCTACATACTCAGCATCGGCATATCCACTATCAGAGACACGACCCACAGGTATTGTCTGATAGATGTCTATGATGTTGCCAATGTGTGGCTCCATGACTCTTAGGTAGCCATCACTCTCGTTGCCTGGTGTGAGGCGGTTTACGAATGTTACGTAGCGTGTAACAAGCCTATCGAACGAGAGAGCATTAGGCGTAAGTGGTCGCTTAGGATCGGGGTTAGCCACCCAATCGAAGCTTCCTGAGTAGTGGTGCGAGGTGCCTACCACCTCGATAATGTCGAGCATAGCGTCGTAGAGTGCTACGCTGAGCGATGGTGACAAGGCTCGCTGTGAGTCATACTGCAGGTAGTAGTCTACCCACTCGCCACGCTTGGCAATATACTCTGCTGCCAAGGCATCGCCCTTGTGAAGCACCGCCTCAGCCCTCTCAAACGACTTATCGCTCTGGGCTAACAACGCATCCGAATCAGCAGTAGACTTACCCTGCTTGCGCAGTGTTGACTGCAGTGCTGCTGCCATGTCGCTAAGCTCGTAGAAGTAGGTAAACTCATCATCGCCACGCTTTACGCTTGCATCCATATCGGCATTTGCAGCCATCATAGCATTTGCCTTCTCAAGTTCCGAGATCGCATTGTCAAGGTAGTGAAGACCAATGGCATAGTAGCCACGGATGTATGATAGCATGGCACTATGAGAGTACCCCACCTGCTTAGGAGGAAGCACCTCAAGGCCTCGATCGAGCAGCGTCTCAGCCTTGGCCATATCCTCATCCGTACTACGACGTATAAGTGCCGAGGCCAAACGAGCAAAGTTCTCACGAATGCGTGATGCCGAGAGGTTATAGCGCACAAAGTAGTCGGAGTAGACATCCTCATCGGCGAGATTACCAAAGCGCAATGGCTGGTGTAGCTCATCCGAAGCCTCGCCGACATACTGAGCGTAGATATCGTCAACATTTAGGCTACCAGCCTCCGAGCCACGCACATATGGGGTGCGTATAGGCACAAAGAGGTAGCTATAGCCATTGAAGCGGGCATAGTCCACCAAGCCGTAGTCCTTGAGCATTGATGCCTGAGTGAAGGCCAATGGACGCTTCCAATCGAAGTTGGCCACCAAGTCGAGCATCATAAGGTGGTCACGTGTAAGCACACTCTTGTCGAGCTTAACAGTAACACGCTCAGCGGCCATATCACGCTCGCTCTCTGCGATAATCTTAGCCTCAACGGCAGCATCCACATCCACAGGGATGTAATACTCATCAGCCGAGAGGATATAGTCCGAAATCTTACCATCAACCTGGCTGTCTATCTTAGGATTGAGCTTGCCTATCCAGCTATAGCCTTCAGGGAGTGGCTCGCCCTCACGCAAGATGCGAGGGTTAGCACCATCCGTAGCAAGATACATAGGCTCATCCGAAACGAAGAGCTGCATGACCTCCTTAAGGTTGAGCGCACCCGAGAGTAGCTTGTTGGCAGACCAATACTTAACCATGGTGTCGTGGTCAGCAACAAACTTATCGTTAGCCATGATACCCTCCAGGACATTGTACGAGAGCGTATACTGCAGTATTGCCTCATACTCCTGATCGGTAGGCTCCTTGCCACTATCCATAGCTGCTTGTACAATACCCTCAAGACGCTTTACAGTATCCTCGGCCTCAATCATCGTGTCGTAGATATTGTAGAACGTACCCTCAACACTACGCATACGGTTCTCGATGTCGTAGTAGCGTATGGTGTATAGCTCTACATTCTCGATAAGACGCTTTGCCTTACGCAGTTCACGCATCTCTTTGGTGTCAAGCACATCGGCAAGCGAGGCTACTACCACCCAATCGTTCACAAAGCTATACTTAGTAGCAGGAATTGTAAATGGCACTCCTGGAGCGTCGTTTGCGGCGAGCTTCATCTCGTCGATATACCACTCGCCACCCAGATATGATGAGTTCATCACACGCACATCCTTACGTACGCCCTCGACCTCCTGGCAGTACCAGATAGGGAAGGTGTCATTATCGCCATAGTTGATAAGTATGGCATTCTCGGGTACTGTCTGCAGGTAGTTCCAGCCAATATCACGTGCAAAGTAGCGCTCCGAGCGGTCGTGGTCATCCCAATTCTCTGCGGCAAGCACCGTAGGCACACTGGCACTAAACAGCACAGCGAGGGCAGCGGTAATTGTCATCGCACGTGGCGTAGAGAGCTTTAGGCGCTGGGCAATGTCGGCAAAGATGTCGCCTACGGCCAACACGCCGAGGCCTATCCATATGGAGAAGGCGTAGAAGGCTCCGGCATATACGTAGTCACGCTCACGAGGCTCATCGGGGGCGGTGTTGAAGTATACCATAAGGGCGATACCCATCATCACAAAGAGCAACATGACAACAAAGAAGTTGCGCCAATCACGATTTAGATGGAACGTAAGACCCATAAGGCCAAAGAGCAGTGGCAGGAAGAAATAGGTGTTATGCGCAGCATTATCACGCATATCACTTGGCAGGTTATCCTGCGTGCCACAAAATATCGAATCTATGAAGCCTATGCCTGAGAGCCAGCCACCATGCAGGTAGCGGCCATTCTCATCCTTGGTCATCTGCTCATCATCCTGACGGCCTGCGAAGTTCCACATGAAGTATCTCCAGAACATATCGCCCATCTGGTAGCCCACAAAGTAGCGTATATCCTCCCATGCTGAAGGCTCATACCACTGACCTACCTCATCGGCAGTGCGTAGCACCGTTGGTCTGTTATCCTTAAGCTCTACCCAGCCATTTTCGTACGAAGCCTTGCGTGAGAAGTTCCACATACGTGGGAAGAGGCGCATAGCCTCCGAAGGGTACTTATATCCCTCGAATATCTCACGAGACTCATACTCCTCACTCTCGGGGTTATACCACATCACATCCGATGAGTCATACTCGCCGGGGAGATACTGTCTGTCGCTCTCCATGTCGGGATTTACCTCCACAGGGGCGATTGGCTGTGCCGAGTAGTAAGGGCCACGCAAGAGTGGTCGCTGGCCATACTGGTCACGATTAAGCAGGCTGAGCAACATATGTGGATTCCAAGGGTTGTTGGAGTTCATCGGTGGGTTGGCATTGGCACGAATAATCACCATTGCATATGATGAGAATCCCACGAGAATCATCGTAAGGCACAGCGCCACCACGTTGGCAATGCGCTTCGAGCGGTTGTGAGTATACATCACAAGGTAGCCAAGCAGCGCAAATACCACCACCACAAAGAGTGTCATGCCCACATTTACGGGCATTCCGAGGGTGTTCACCGCAAAGGTGTCTACCGCAGCACCGAGCGCTACGGTATAAGGGATGATAACGCCATTTATAGCGCCGAGGATAAGCATCGACACAAGCAGGGCGAGGAGTATCTTCAGGAAGTAGTCCTTAGCCGAGTGCATCGTATACTTACGGAAGAAGTATATCATCACCAGCGCAGGGATTGTCAGCAGGTTGAGGATATGCACACCTATCGAGAGTCCCATCAGGTAGGCGATAAGTATTATCCAGCGCATAGACGTTGGGCTGTCGGCATTCTCCTCCCAGCGTAGCATCAGCCACACCACAAGGGCTGTAAACATTGAGGATAGTGCGTACACCTCGCCCTCAACGGCCGAGAACCAGAAGGTGTCGGTATAGGCATAAGCCAATGCACCCACAGCACCTGCTCCGAGCGTAAGTATCATGCGGCTGCGGCTCATCTGCTCGCCCTCACGCTGCATGATGCGGCGTGCAAGATGGGTTATTGTCCAGAAGAGGAAGAGTATGCAGAAGCCGCTGGCTACGGCATTTAGGCCGTTTATCATCATTGGCACATACTCGGGCTTGGGAGCAAGCATCGAGGCAAGGCGTGCCAACATCATAAAGAGTGGCGCTCCAGGGGGGTGTCCCACCTCGAGTTTGTATGATGTGGCTATAAACTCACTACAGTCCCACAAGCTTGCTGTAGGCTCGATAGTGAGTATGTACGAGAGTGTTGCGATGGCAAATACCGCCCACCCCACGTAGTTATCCCAACGCTTAAAAGTATTCATAGCTTTGTTGTTAATTTCGTCGTTTATAGTTTTAAACCCGCAAATATACAATATTTGCCCGACAAAACAAACTATTCGCTTGAGATTTTATTGCGTAGCGGTCAAAACAAAGAGAAATCAAGCGATAATTCAAGAGGGTGAAATAATAGAGCTATTTAGCACATTTTTCAACCATATATCGCATATAAAACCATCCGATGTTGCATGATTAGTTATACTTATTTTTCACACCAATTTTACTTATTTTCGATATTTTTCACAATTTCTCTTGCAGTATCCTAATAATTTTATATATTTGTACTATGAAAGCAGAGCGCAGCGTAGCTACGTCTTAGAGGTTATTGGAGAATTTTAGACTACACCTGATAATTCGCATCCGACGAATTATCCCCAACAATCTTTGAAACAGTTAGTTACACTGTTATCACACCTAATATTTACTGTATTTGAGTATTACCTAACCCAGACTATGTTCAGGGTTGGGGATTGGTGCGTATTACAACCTGCTTCAAAAAATGTTAACGACTACAAAAACAATAAACCTTTTTTAACTAATTAACATTTTTATGAAAGCAAGATTTTTAGCATTGTTGGCATTGATACTCGGCGTGGTATCATGTCAGACAGAGCCTGAGGGCTTCGACGTAAATGTCGGTGGCGAGGTTGATGCAGTCATCAACGTCGTCATCCCTGAGGCTGAGACCCGTGCTGGTGGCGCTAACAGCGCATTGGGAGCATTTGAAAATGGTGTGCTTGGCGTAGCAGACGACAACACCACCATGCGTTACATCCTTCAGGTGTACTACAAGGATGGCGAGAACTTTGTTCAGTCAGCTGAGCGTAAGGTAGAGTGGAGCGATGGCAAGATCGTTCGTTTCGATGTTCGCCTTGTTCCTGAGCGTAACTATCAGTTTGTAGTATGGGCTGACGTTGTTACCGATGGTAAGAACGACACCGACAACCACTACAACACCACTGACCTCAAGAACATCACTCTTAAGGGTGAGTGGAACGCTATGGATGAGAGTCGTGACGCATTTACTGCTACCGAGCTTATCGAGAACTTCAACGCCTCTAAGTCTATCAACATCACTTTGAGGCGTCCTTTCGCCAAGCTTCGTGTCGTGACTACCGACATCGCAGCTCTTACCAACCTCGGCATCGTGCCTACAGAGGCTACTGTTGAGTACTCTACATCTCATCGTGTAGCATTCAACGCACTTGAGGGTAAGGCTGCTGGCGCAACTGAGTCTAAGACTCACACATTTGACATTGCAGAGTACTCTAACGAGAGCAATACAGGCGCTGAGTACACACTCTTCACCGACTACTTCTTCGCTGAGAACGATGTTGTTAAGTTCAACTTCGACGTGCGTGATGCTAAGGGTGCTACTATCAAGTCTAACTCGTTTAACACCGACATCAACGTTAAGCGCAACTACTTGACAACCATCAAGGGTAATATCCTTACTGACGGCAAGGGCTTCAACGTTACTGTTGATGATGCTTTTGGCAGCAACTATGACTATGCTGTTATCAACTCATCAGCACAGCTTGTTAGCGCTATCGTTAATGGTCAGAAGGTAATGCTCGGCAACGACCTTGTAGTTAAGGCTGAGGACGTAGCTGCTGGCACACGTGCAGCTGCTGAGAAGCATGCTATAATCAACCTCAATGAGCATGACGTTGTTGTTGAGAATAAGGGTACTGATGCATACATTACTCTTGTGGAGAACCACACCGTAACCTTCACAGGCAAGGGCAGCATTGCGATGAGTGCAGATAGCACAGCTCCATTTATCAGCAAGGGTGATGGCGTTATCAACAACGATGGCGTTGAGATTGCAGACAATGTTATCGACGGTACAATCTTCAGCTTTGCAGACTATTTCAAGACAAGCGGCGAGAAGACTTTGGATCGTGACGTAACTATCGACTATGCTGGCACATATGTAACTGTTCCTGCTGATGTTGAGGTAGTTCTTGACCTTGGTGGTCACACCGTAATGGGCTACTCAGTAGGCACAGGCACTAACCAGAACATGATCGACGTTCGTGGTAAGCTTACTATTAAGAACGGTACTATCATCACTAAGCACAATGCCGACAACATGGCATGGGGCAACTCTACAAACGTATTTAATGTAACTGCGGGTGGTGTTCTTAACATTGTTGATGCTACTATCAAGAACAATGGTGGCTCAGATATGGCATTTGTTGCTCACCTCAACAACTGGGGCGAGGTAACATTAAACGTTGAGGGCTCTACTTTGGAGTCTCCATATATCCCTGTACGTGTGTTCAACTCGGGTAACGACATGAATAACGTAACCATCAAGAACTCTACTCTTAAGTCAGAGAGCAGACGCGTATTCTGGGTACACAACTACACATTGGCAGATTATAGCGGCGACGCTGCCAAGACTGCAGCACACCAGGCATTGCTCAACTTTGACATCTTCAATGGCACTAACACATTCGAGTCAACAAATCCTGCACGTGTATTTGAGTATGGTTTCACCGACGCTATCAACCTCGATGCAGAGGGTAACCGTACTGTTTTCGACCTCGAGAGCTTGAAGCTCTTCGCAGCAGAGGATAACCGTTTCGAGGGTAAGACCGTTAAGCTCTATGCCGACATCGACCTTAACAACGAGGCTTGGACACCTATCGCTAAGTTCTTGGGTACTTTCGATGGTCAGGATCACACTATCTCTAACCTTAAGGTAACAACTACCGACAAGACTGCTGCAGGTTTCTTCAGCGAGGGTCGTGTTGTCAAGAACCTTAAGTTTGAGAACGTAAACGTATCGGGTAACTACAAGGTTGGTACTGTTGTAGGTAATGGCATCTGCTCACGCATCGAGAACTGCCACGTTAAGAACGGTAAGCTTCAGGCAAATGTGAAGGATGGCGATCTCGGCAACCACGTTGGTGGTATCACCGGTTACCTCTCTCAGGAGTTTGCATCACACTCTCCACTTGTAGCATTCGTTAAGGATTGCTCTGTTGAGAATGTAGAGATCGTTGCTTATCGTGACCTTGGCGGTCTTATTGGTACTGTTACAGGCTCTGGCTCAATTAAGCCTATCGTTGAGAACAACACCGTAAAGGATGTTAAGGTTATCGCTAACCGTCTTCCTGCGTACGGCGAGGAGACCGCAACTAACGCAGCTAAGGTTGTCGGCCGTAATATCAAGGAGTCTGAACTTACAACAAATACCGTAATCAACACTACTGTTGATGTTATCGAGTTCGACGCTACAGGCACTCTGGAGGTATCTTCAGCTACTGCTCTCACATTTGCAGCAACTGCTGGTAATACCTTTGAGGGTAAGACCATTAAGCTTGCTGAGGATGTAGACCTTAGCACTGCAAAAGATAAGGGCAACTCTAATAGCCCTATCGGTCGTGCAGATGATGGTACAGTTACACCATTCAAGGGTACTTTCGATGGTAACGGCAAGACAATCAAGAATCTCTACCAGAGCGGTTGGGATTTAAGCTACGATTGGTATAACTATGGTTCTATCGGTTTGTTCTCAGAGCTTGAGGGTGCAACCGTTAAGAATGTGGTTATCGAAGGTCTTGAGGCACAGGTTGAGGGTGGCGATATCTCATTTATCGCTGGTAGCGCAACAGGCGACTGTGTATTCGAGAATATTGAGATTAAGAATAGTAAGATTGGTACCTACAACAATGGTTGCGGTGGTATCATCGGCTGGTCAGGTGCTGGTACTTACACATTCAAGAATATCAAGATTGCTGAGGATGTAGTTCTTGGCGGTCTTTGGGGTTCGTTCGACTCATCAATCGGTGGTATCGTAGGTCAGGCTGAG
>JAZNQJ010000161.1:0-4493 GCA_045590115.1 Alistipes sp.
GTGGTTCTTGTCTATGGAGGAGCTTGCAAAGCCCGCTACAAAGGCTGTATTGGAGGATATTATCAAGTTTGTGCCAGCAAAGTATAAGAATACCTATCGCCACTGGATGGAGAACATCACGGATTGGTGTATCTCACGTCAGCTATGGTGGGGTCAGCGCATCCCTGCATACTACTTGCCTAAGGGTGGCTATGTGGTTGCAGAGACTGCCGAGGAGGCGTTGAAGCTCGCTCAGGAGAAGGATGCCTCGCTCACAATGGCCGACCTGCGCCAGGATGAGGATGTACTCGACACATGGTTCTCATCATGGTTGTGGCCTATATCTGTGTTCGACGGTATTCGCTATCCTAACAACCCTGAGATAGAGTATTACTACCCAACAAACGACCTTATCACAGGTCCGGATATCATCTTCTTCTGGGTGGCACGTATGATTATGGCGGGCTACGAGTGGCGCTCGGAGCGTCCTTTCAAGAACGTATACTTCACAGGTATCGTGCGTGATAAGCTCGGCCGCAAGATGTCGAAGCAGCTTGGTAACTCGCCCGACCCACTTGACCTTATTGCTAAGTATGGTGCTGATGGCATGCGTGTGGCTATGCTCATGTCTACATCGGCAGGTAACGACGTGATGTTCGACGAGGCACTCTGCGAGCAGGGACGTAACTTCTGCAACAAGATTTGGAATGCCTACCGTCTTATCAACATGTGGGAGGTGGACACTACCATAGCTCAGCCCGATGCTGCAAAGCAGGCTATCGCTTGGTTTGACGAGGTTATGCTTGAGCGTATCGAGCGCATCAACCACGACATGGAGCAGTATCGTATCTCGGAGGCCTTTACGGAGCTTTACCGCCTATTCTGGGATGACTTCAGTGGCTGGTATCTTGAGATTGTGAAGCCTGCATATCAGGCACCTATCGACGCCCAGACAATAGCACGTACAAAGCACTACTTCGACCAGCTGTTGCGTCTGTTGCACCCATTCATGCCATTCGTTACTGAGGAGATTTGGCAGGACCTCAAGCCTGAGGCTGACGTTAAGTCTATAGTAATCGCCCAGCAGCCTAAGGCTGAGCGTAAGGCCGATGAGAAGATTTTGGCACGCTTCGCCCTGGCCGAGGAGATTGTATCAGCAATACGTAACGTGCGTAAGCAGAAGAACATCCCTCAGCGTGAGGCTCTCAAGCTACGCTATATCGCCGACGAGAACTTCCCAGCAGAGTTTATCGCTACTGTTGTTAAGCTCGGTGGCATTGAGGCTGTCGAGGCTATCTCGGAGAAGGATGCCGCAGCTGCAGCATTCATCGTCAAGACCACGCAGTACTTCATCCCATTGGAGGGTAGCATCGACAAGGAGGCCGAGATTAAGAAGCTAACAGCCGACCTTGAGTACCTTGAGGGCTTCCTCGCTTCGGTAATGAAGAAGCTCTCTAACGAGCGTTTCGTGCAGTCGGCACCTGAGAAGGTTGTTGCCAACGAGCGTGCTAAGCAGGCTGATGCCGAGGCTAAGATTGCAGCTATCAAGGAGCAGATTAATGCGCTGAAGTAATGGCTGCCGATATCACCATATATACCGATGGCTCTGCGCTCGGCAACCCCGGGCGTGGAGGCTATGGCATCGTGCTGCTCTCAGGCCCTCACCGCAAGGAGCTATCGCAGGGCTATCGCCTAACCACAAACAACCGCATGGAGCTTATGGCCGTATGTGTGGCATTGGAGGCACTGCGCTTTCGTGGTAGCAACGTGACGGTATACTCCGACTCGAAGTATGTTGTCGAGGCGGTAAACCAAAACTGGTTAGCGGGGTGGGAGCGCACAGGTTTCAAGGGTAAGAAGAACCCCGACCTGTGGATGCGTTTCTTGCGCATCTATCGTGAGCATAACGTGCGCTTCGTATGGGTCAAGGGTCACGCCTCAACGGTGGAGAACAACCGCTGTGATGAGCTTGCCGTAGCTGCTGCAGCATCGGAGAATTTGCTTGAAGACGTAGGCTACGATGGAGCATAACAAGGAGTCGTGGAAGCCCGGAACACTCATCTATCCGCTACCTGCGGTGCTGGTGAGCTGTGGTGCTACACCTGAGGAGTATAACCTGCTCACCGTAGCGTGGACAGGTACGGTGTGTACCAACCCGCCGATGTGCTATATCTCGGTGCGCAAGGAGCGTCACTCCTACGATATCATACGTCGCACAGGCGAGTTTGTTATTAACCTCACCACTGAGGAGCTTGCACGTGCTACCGATTGGTGTGGTGTGCGCTCAGGGCGTGATAACAACAAGTGGGAGGCGATGGGACTTACACCCATGCCTAACGACCATGTTGCTGCACCCCTTGTTGCCGAGTCGCCACTATCCATCTGCTGTCGTGTAAGGCAGGTTGTGGAGCTTGGCTCCCACGATATGTTTATCGCCGATGTCGTGGGTATCGAGGCCGATAAGCGATTTATCGACCCTGAGACGGGCAAGTTTTCGTTGGAGAAGGCACGCCCCATAGTCTACTCGCATGGCGAGTACTTCTCACTTGGCAAGATGCTTGGTCATTTTGGCTGGTCGGTACGTAAGAAGACAACAAAGAAACGAAGATAATACCATAACTAACTATAGCTATGACAGATCAACAACACGACATCCTCAACCGCTATGAGGAGTCGCTGCGTAAGACTCTTACGGAGCGTCTTACATCACTCGGCTGGCTTGAGGGTAGGCTTCTTGAGGTTGAGGAACTCAACGAGAAGTGGCACGACGCTGCACCATCATACATGGCAGATGCGGTGCCTGAGATTGCTAAATATCCCCTTGTGGCCATTGCATGGGCCATGTACGAGGGTATGGGTGCTGCGGTACTATGGGACAAGGAGTGGTCACGCTACCAGAACGAGAAGGACCTACATAAGCTCTTCACAGCACCTCGTGGCTTCGACTGCATGGATGAGTATATTACCGAGATTCTGCTCTGCCACCCATTGGGTAGCGAGGCTGCCGAGAAGGTCGAAGATATGGTACGCACAACGGCGGAGACTGCGCAGAGCCTTATACGCAAGGAGGGCATTGAGGCACAGAGCGTCATGGCCTTTCACGTCTTTGCACGCACCACAAAGGTGATGTTCGAGGCGGGTGTTGCCGTTCAGCTCAGGCGTATGGGCTATAACTACGTCAAGGTTAATGCCGAGGTGGTGAGCTAAGAGGTTAGCAGCTCTCTTTTTTTGAGATATCAAGAGATTAGGACATTAGGATGGTCGGGTACTATACTCGTCAGCAACCATCTTAATGTCCTAATTGTCTTAATATCTCTGAGCTATACTAATCCTCGGCTGTTATGCGTTACATTGTTAAACAACACATAATGCTAAATAACACTATGAAACGCCTAACAATGCTTTTTGTGCTGCTCGCAGCAGCTATGTCTGCCTCGGCACAGTATTTTCAGATGCCCGCTACCGAGCCTTCGGTGGATGTTGCAGGCTATGCCTCACGTGAGGTTATGCCCGATAAGTTTGTTGTCACCATCACTACGCAGGAGCGTGAAAATCGTGGCAAACAATCGCTTCAGGAGCAGGAGCGAGAGATATTCAAAGTTCTTCAGCAGGTGGGCATAGATGCCAAGACATCGCTTAAACTCAAGAACAACTACTCTACAAACCAACGTCGCAGCACTGCCCAGGAGTTTCGTGTATATGAGCTTACGTTGAGTGGCTCGGAGAATCTCAACAGGGCCTTTGCTGCACTCGACACCCTTAACCTATGGTCAGTAGAGCTTACCTCGGCAGTATGTAGTACAGTGGATGAGCTACGTCGTGAGCTGCGTCGTGAGGCTATGCGTGATGCTAAGCAGCGTGCTGAGGACCTTTCGGGAGCTATCGGCCAGCAGATAGGCGAGTGTATCTATGTTCAGGATGAGTCGTCTGGCGGCGAGGTGAGGTTTTATGCTCAGAAGGCACGTGCAATGGTTACGGAGAGTTACGAAGATAGTGCCAACTCTATCCCTGAGCCCTCGGCCGTAGAGTTCCGCTCGCAGACCATTTCGCATCGTGTGACGGCACGCTTCCGACTTCTTAAGTAATACCTACTTTTATATATACAAAAAAACGACCCCCGAAGGAGTCGTATTTTTGTATATATTGGTTATGTTTACAAAGTACCTGTATATGTACCCTTCCAAGCTGTGCCATTATTATCAACAACGTCGAAAGTAACCTTGTAACCCTCTGCAACCTCCTCGATTACAACCTGACCTTCGCTCTTGAGGTAGATGCCGTTAACCTTTGAACCTCCGTTTACACCCTCGCAGTAGTTCTCAGAAGTGCTGTACATCCAGTTGAGCACAGGATAAGTGCCAACCGCAGGAACTGTGCCGTGGTTGTTTTTAGTTACGCCCATCTCGTGGATGTAGAACTCAAGGTTAAAGCCCTCAGCGACACCCGTAAGAATATAGCAGTCATCGAACGCATAACGGCTTGAGAATGATGTCCAGTTAGTTACACCCTCATCG
>JAZNQJ010000162.1:0-4754 GCA_045590115.1 Alistipes sp.
CTGTGATGATTACGGGCGACCATAAGATTACGGCAATGGCCATTGCCCAGCAGCTCGGCATTATGCGTGAGGGGGATAACGCCTATACAGGTGCAAGTCGGAGGCCAAGCGGTCTTAGGAAGACAATACAGCTTTGCAACTCCTTGGCTCACAGAACGACATGGCTACGATCCGACTTCATTAAGCCTGTGATGATTACGGGCGACCATAAGATTACGGCAATGGCCATTGCCCAGCAGCTCGGCATTATGCGTGAGGGGGATAACGCCTATACAGGTGCTGAGGTTGAGGCTATGGATGACAAGGCACTCAGCGAGGCTGTTGTTAAGGCTTCGGTCTTTGCACGTGTGTCGCCAGAGCATAAGGTGCGCATTGTGCGTGCTTTCCAGGAGCATGGCAATGTGGTGGCCATGACGGGCGATGGTGTTAACGATGCTCCAGCGCTCAAGCTTGCCGATATTGGCGTGGCTATGGGCATTACGGGTACGGATGTATCTAAGGAGGCTGCCGACGTGGTGCTTACCGACGATAACTTCTCGACTATAGTAAGTTCGGTTGAGGAGGGTCGACGCATCTACGACAATGTGCTTAAATCTATTAAGTTCCTGCTATCGACCAACTTTGGCGAGCTTATGTTGCTCTTTACGGCGGTAATCTTCAACCTGCCTACCCCACTTCTGCCTATCCATATCCTATGGATTAACCTTGTTACGGATAGTCTTCCAGCCCTCGCTTTGGGCTTCGACCCTGCTGGCGATGGCATCATGAAGCGCAAGCCTATCGACCCTCGTAGCGGCATCGTAGACCGTAAGTTTACCATTGACGCTATCTTTAGGGGTGTGGTCATCGCTGCGCTCTCGCTCGGAGCATTCTTCGTGGGCGCTAAGGCTAATAACGAGGTGGCAATGACCATGTCGTTTGCTGTTGTGGCCTTCTCGCAGCTCGGCGTACTGCTCAGCGTACGTACAGGCGACCATATGTTTACCCATAAGCTATTCACAAACAAATACTTATGGTTAGCCATTGCCTTTGTGCTTACGCTTATGCTCGGAGTGCTTAACATCGGAGTGTTGCAGACCATCTTCCGAGTAACTGCGCTCAACACCACACAGTGGCTTTGGGTCGCTGGCCTCTCGGTTGCCTCGCTACCTATCATGGAGCTGTACAAGCTCATCACCAAGCGATAGGCGCTGTTCACAACGAGTCACAACGAGTCACACAGTCACAGGGGTGTGGCACATTGTGACTCGTGTGACTTTTGTGACTCGTTGTGACTCGTGTGACTAAAGCTAAGAGATGAGTCTCTATGATTATATAGCCCCGCTACAAGCACATCTCGTAGATGCGCTCCACGTCGGCGGGTGTGAGGGTCTTGAAGCCTCGTATGTCGCCATAGCGGCAAGCCTTACGTGCCATAGACTCGAAATGCTCACGACCGATGCCGAGCTGCGACAAGCTACTCTTAAGGCCGAGTGTAGTGAAGAAGAACTCACTAAGGCGCTTGATGCTCTCACGTGCAATATCCATCTTAGGGAGGCTCTTATCTATATCAAATACATTGACACCAAACGACACGTAGCGCTCTACGTTGCTCTCATCGAGGCAATACTCCATCCAGCGGGGTGTGAGTATCGCAAGGCCGAGTCCATGAGTGATGTCGTAGACAGCCGATAGCTCATGCTCCATAGGGTGACAGCTCCACGCCTTCTTCCTACCGCCATTTATAAAGCCATTAATAGCCCACGATGAACACCACATAAGGTTGGCACGTGCCTCATAGTTCTCAGGCTCGGCAATGGCAATGGGCGCAAACTTAACAACGCTCTTAAGCAAGCCCTCCATAATGCTGTCGAGCATAAAGAGGTCTTTGTTCATGTTGAAATATACCTCCATGATATGCGACATAATATCGGCAGCACCACATGCTGTCTGATAAGCACTTACCGAGTAGGTCAGCGTAGGGTCGAGGAACGACACCTTAGGCAACAACGGAGGAGCCAAACGGCCGAGCTTATCCTGCGTAGCGGGGTTAGAGATAACACCACCCGAGTCCATCTCAGAGCCTGTGGCCGAGAGTGTTAGGATGGTTACAATGGGCAAGGCACGCTCTATAGGCTTAGCACCAGCACCGAAGAACTCCCACGCATCGTGGTCGACACACGCTCCCGCAGCCATAAACTTTGTGGCATCGATGGTTGAGCCACCACCTACGGCCAACAGCACGTCGATATCATGCTCCTTACACATCGCTGCACCCTTACGCACCGACTCGATACGAGGGTTAGGCTCTATGCCCGAAAGCTCAAAGACCTCCATATCGGCCTTACGTAGCTCCTCAAGCACCCTATCGTAGAGGCCGATGCGCTTAATCGAGCCACCACCATAGGTAAGCAACACACGACGGCCATACTTGCGTAGCTCCTCGCCAAGATGGTGAAGCTGATTCTCGCCAAAGTAGACCTTTACAGGGATATCATAAACAAAGCTATTCATAGTTATACGTTTTAAAGGTATGTTCTATAAATTAGTAAAAATGTTATACGCTTTTGGCAGACTCTTTTTCGGTCGCTTTTGAATTTATTGTGGTATATTTCTTATTTTTCCTCAGTTACAATGCTCGCATTGCGCCATCATAATAAATAAGAAATATCCTCACAATAATCTTCAAAATCAACTCGACCTAATTTATAGAACCTACCTTTAGTGTCTCTATTATTTCACAAAATTCTCGTGGCAGAGTGATATTTTCGACATCATAGGCCGCAACAAACAGAGGCGCAATCTCGCTATCATCAAAGCCAGCAATGCCACAGCCGATGCGTGTTACCAAGAACTCCAGCTCGGCATGGTTTTTAGCAAACTCTACGAACTCATCGACATAGGGAGCGATAGTCTCAACACCGCCCTGCATCGTGGGTATCGCATAGCTCTGCCCATGAAGGCCTACGCCCTCGCCCCAAACTGCGCCAAAGCGCTTATAAGCAGTGCGTGCAGCACCGCCACCATGTGCGCCACGAAGGTTTGAGCCAAAGACAAATATCTCGTTGGAGCCAAGCTCCATAATTCGTTCGGGTGTATAGCGTCGCATAGTTACCACTCCTTTTTAAATCCCGACTCTTTGAGCATGTTGTATCGCTCGGCGTTGAAACGATAGAGGGTAGGTATGCGTGTGGGAGTCCCTTCGGCACGCTCTGAGGTGGGCTGTAGCAGACCTAACTTCTGCATCTTGCTGGCAAAGTTACGTCGGTCAAACTCCACGCCAAGTATCGCCTCGTAGAGCCTCTGCAGCTCGCCCATAGTGAACTCATGGGCAAGAAGCTCAAAGCCCACAGGCTTGAAGAATATACGCTCTCGAAGCAGCGTGGTTGCTCGTGCTACAATCTCGGCATGGTCGAAGGCAAGCTCCGGAAGAGCATTGACATCAAACCACTCGGCGCTCTTGGCATCATCGCCACCGACAACCTCGTTCAGGCGCACAAGGGCATAGTGTGCTACGGTCAGCACTCGCTCACGAGGGTCTCGCCCAACCTTAGAGAAGACTCCTACCTGCTCGATTTCTGCGGTCTGGAGTCCTGTCTCCTCACGAAGCTCCCTTAGGGCGCACTCCTCGATAGTCTCATCTATTCGCATAAAGCCTCCGGGCAATGCCCAACGACCCTTGTATGGCTCAACACCACGCTCAATAAGTAGTATCTTCAGCCCACGACCATCGTAGCCAAAGATGACACAATCGGCCGTTACCGCAGGGTGCGGATAGTTGTAACAGTAGTTTTGTTTGCTCATATAATTGTGTTGTTATAACACAAAGATAGTAATATTAGACTGAATTACAAACATTTGGTCGAAAAAAAGTGAGGTAACACACATTTATGTTACCCCACAAGAACAAACTACCTAAGCATCGTCAACCACAACAAGATATCGCTTAGAGTCCTGCCAAGCATCCACAAAGTGCGCTATAGGACATACCACATCCCTACCGCCGCTATTAGGGTCGAAGAGCGTGATGGTCTGAGCCTCCAAATCGCATGACTTAACAACCACACAGTGGTCAGGAATCTCGCCGATGAACAAATCCTCGACATACTCCTCAGCACACCTGCGCATAGCCTCATCCTCGAGCCTATCATCCCTAAAGGCATCCACCGAGATTAGCTCGCCACAATCCACCACAGCAATGACATCCCTATTCTGCGAAAGAGCATCGAGAATATCATCCATGCCACACTTAAACCTACGCTCCACCACAAGGCCAAAGCTCTCAAGATGTCGGCCAATGTTGTAGAGTGCAGTTCCCTCTGCCGAGTGCCAGCCATTACGCTCGCCCTCCTCATCAATACGCTTAGAGTCGAATGGTATTGAGCGACGTGCTAAGATATACTTCTCACAATCGGGACAACAGCTACAGTTCGCATCACTCGCCGCAACCATAGCGGTAGTGGGCAGAATCTCGACATCATCACACTGACCGATATTAAGGTCGATATCCACAAGTTGCGAGATTTTGAGTATCTCACGAAGCTCCGCATCTTCGGCCAGCGACTCCACTATCTCACGACACTCCTCAGCAGTAGCACCACCATCGAGAAATGCCGCCAGCTGGTCATCGGTAAAATGGGTATTACTCATCTTAGTCATACTCCTAAAACTCATTTAGTGCCAGCTCCGTAAGAGCATTCATGGCTCGTTTCTTAATATTATAGAGGTTAAACACCTCCACATCCAACTCTTTGGCTACAACGCTGGGCTCGGCA
>JAZNQJ010000163.1:0-3560 GCA_045590115.1 Alistipes sp.
CAAAGTTTTGCAAAAACAACTCTCGCCGTAATACGAAACAAGGCTTTCCAGCAATGGAAAGCCTTGAGTGTGCCCAGGATAGGACTCGAAGCGCAGCGACTGCAGTCGCCAGCTAGCGCAGATACCATATAAAAATAGCGCAGATAGAGGAAGCTCTATCGAGCAATAAATCGTAATTCTATCTGCGCAACCTACCTTCAGTGAGTAGTGCTATCCCACTATGCACCGTAATGAGCCCACTTGCAAAGCAAGTTATCACTGCGCTAAATTGCGAGTGCTTGTACACGCAAATTAAGCGCAGTGATAATAGACATTAATGTCGGGCTCATAACAAAAAAACAAGGCTTTCCAGCAATGGAAAGCCTTGAGTGTGCCCAGGATAGGACTCGAACCTACATGCCGTTTAGCACTCGCACCTGAAACGAGCGCGTCTACCATTTCGCCACCTGGGCATCGAAACGTAGTGCAAAAGTAGTATATTTTTTTTAATTTTCGTATATTTGTGCAAAATTAATTTGGTTAAACACTCTGCGCATGCGTGTTACTAACTGCGTGTGGCAGATATAATATTGTGAATGATGACTTTAGGAAGACTTTCTGCTGGACATAAAATAGCAATTTGGACTATTTTGCTCGTTGCCTTGGATCAGTTTGTTAAGCTCATGGTGCATGCACATCTCGAGGTGGGCGAGCGTATTGAGGTGTTCTCATGGTTTAACCTATGCTACGTGGAGAATCCTGGCTTTGCCTTTGGTATGCAGTTGGGTAGTGGCGATGGTGGCTTTGATTGGGGCAAGATGATTCTTAGCCTCTTCCGTATAGTCATGATAGGTGCGCTCATCTATGGTATTCGCTACCTCCTAAAGAAGGGTAGTGAGGTGCCTAAGGGTGTTATCGTAGGCGCTGTGCTTATCCTTGCTGGTGCTATCGGTAATATGGTCGACAGCATGTTCTACGGCCTGTTTATCGAGGAGCAGAACGCTGGATTCCTTATGGGCAAGGTCATCGACATGATTCATCTTCCCCTGTTTAAGTGGGAGAATTGCCCCGATTTCCTCAGTTTCCTCGTTGGTGGCGATGGCTACTTCTTCGGGGCGGTGTTTAATGTGGCAGACGCATACATATCGTGTGCTGTGGTATACTTGCTAATATTTCAGTATAAGTTCTTTAAGTAGAGCATGTTATGCGTAGTATCCTTGTCGTAGTCTTACTGCTTGCATCTACTCTTTCGCTCTCGGCGCAAAGACCCTGGTCGGAGCTTAGCGACTTAGAGCAACGTGCAGTGTTGTCATCACGTCGTACACCCGAGGTGGTGCGTAGTGTTATGACCTCGGACAAGGGGATTATGGCAATTGATAGCGCCACACGTAGCCAGCTGCTACGTCGCACACTCTCTAAGACACGTGATCCGCATCTTGAGGCGTTGTATGTCTACCTCTACGAGATTCTCCGCAGCCCTGATGGAAGCATGGGACAGAGTGATGTGCGCATGCTCAAGTCTCATAGTGAGGCTATGTTGGCATCGTGGAGTGCCGATAAGGAGCGTCGTAAGCTCTATAACTACGCCTACTCTATGGGTCGTAGTGGCGCACTTCATGGCGAGGGCAGTGTGAGGAGTGCAATGCGTAAGATGGCTAAGAAACGTACGTTTGAGAGGTATGGAGAACTTATCACCCTCTTTAACCGCTCACAAGCTATCGCTTTTGAGTCGGTGACGGCGGGACGTAGAGCCTTTGAGGATATTACGCCTACGGTAAAGGGCGAGTATTTGTTGTTGCTCTCTTCGGCAGATGAGTATGCTGCTGCTAAGGCCGAGATTAAGCCTATAGCACCACCTTTAGCTGAGGCCTCAACCGATGTCGAGCGTCATATGCGTGGCGAGTGCATGGCGTGGGCTCGTTCGTTCCATAGCTTTGTAAGTCATAACCTTAGTCGCAACCTTACGCTTGTGCGCTCTACAACACTCGGAGGCGAATATCTGACGTTTGTAGACCAGAGTGAAGACTCGTACACTGTTGTCAATGAGGTATATATTCTTAATTCAGGGTACTTCGTGGTTGTTGACCGCATGGCTAAGCCCCAGAACTTGATATTGGGACGTGTGGCACAGCGTGGTAGTGTCGACATTGTGGGTAACATATATATAGACATGGGTCGTGAGTTACTTGACTTAAAGTGCGCATCGGACAATCTCTATCTTCGTGTCAAGGGTGCTGATGGTGGCGAGGAGTATCTTAGGTTAGAGCTACAGTAGGCCTATGACACTCATCTCGGAGTTTATACAATGGCTCGAGGCCGAACGTCGCTACTCACCACTTACGGTGCGTAACTATCGTCGTGATATCGATGATTTCTTAGGCTGGTTAGGTCTTTCGTATGAAACATTTGATCCCAAAGATATACGTCGAGAGGATGTCCAGGAGTGGATAATCTATCTTGGCGAGGAGCGTAAACTAAGCTCGGCATCAGTAAATCGTGGTGTGGCTACACTGCGTACGCTCTGGCATTGGCTGCTTGTGCATAATCATGTGGAGCGTGACGTGGTTAGTGGTCTGCGTTCGCTAAAGACCTCACGTCGTCTGCCGGTGTTTGTGCCTGATAGTCGCATGGTGGATGTTGTGCGTGGGGTTATGGGTGATCTGATGGCTGAGGAGTATGACAAACGGCGTGATGCTATGGTGGTGCTGCTATTTTTTACCACAGGCCTACGACTCTCCGAGCTGGCCAATGCTGATAGAGATGATGTTGCTGCAGATTTCAGCCACATACGTGTTGTGGGTAAGGGTAGCAAAGAGCGAATAGTCCCTTTGCTCCATTCGGTGGCAGAGTTGTTAAAAAAGTATTTTAGTCAAAATTATTCGCAAAATATTTGCATAGATCAAAAAAAAGCACTAATTTTATCAAAGAAAGGAGAGCGTTTGAGTCAGCGTACGATGCAGCGTATAGTGAATAAGGTGCTTAAAGCCGCTGGTGTTCAGGGCAAAACATCGCCTCACGTGTTACGTCATACCTTCGCAACTCATCTCTTAAACCGAGGCGCCGACCTTCGTGATATCCAAGAGCTTCTTGGACATGGTTCTTTGAAGGCTACACAGGTATATACCCACACCGATTTCGAGCGTTTGCGAGATATCTACTCCGAGGCACACCCTCGTGAGCGTGGCGATGAGTAGCCAATGACGGACAGCGGAACGGCATGCGTTCGTTCTGCACTATATATAAACTTAATACTTTTGACCTATGAACGTACAGATTCAGTCAGTGAAATTCGATGCAGGCCAGCAGTTGCTTGACTTTATTCAGAAGAAGATGGATAGATTGGATCGCTTTGTCGATGAGAGAGCCGGTGATGTAGAGGTAGTTTTGCGCCTCGACCCTGACTCAGAGAAGGGCAACAAAGTAGTAGTAGTATCGCTCCACGTCCCTGGTGGCGACATCCGTGTTGAGGAGCGTGCTTTCACCTTCGAGGAGGCTATTGATAACTCTATGGACATTATTAAGCGCCAGATTGAAAAGGCCAAGGCTAAGTTTGAAAAATAAGATACCTAACAACATATTGC